>JAYEIA010000274.1:1487-6411 GCA_034659855.1 Bacteroidota bacterium | reverse complement strand
GCCTCACCAGCATCAAGCGCAATCTGTTTTATATCTTCTATATTTATATTATCTAGCATCTAAGTATCCTCTTGTTTGTAAGTACTCTATTACTCTATCATAAATAGTCATTGATAGTCATTACATTGTCATTTTCAAATACTTATAAAAAATGACTATCACCGGCAGCAAAGTAAATGACAATAAATGACAATTGTTCAAATTTTAAAACAATACTGTAAATCTGTAGATTTGTCAATTACGCTATTCCGTTCAGACACTATTTACGAAGCCTCCAATCAACCCCAATTCTAAATTCTCGGCCCGGCATAACTACCGAAGAAATTTCATGATATTCAGTATCCAAAATATTCGACAATTCTCCAAAAATGCGAAATGTGTTTTTGGAATACGATAGTTTGGCGTCGGCCAATAAAATTGGCTTGTACTTTGTGACCGGATTGTTTTCAGAGTTATAATCGGTGTATGACCCGGCACGGTCCTCGAGCCTAATTTGCCAAGAGGCACGGAAATTTTTCAAAAACCGGTGGTTTACGGATGTTTTAACTTGGTGTTGTAAGTAATCCATGACATACTTCGAGATAAATTCGCTGTCTTGTACCTCCGTATTGTTGTATGTGTACGATAGGCGCAGTGTCTTGAGTCCTGTATTAGAAAAATTAAATACGATTCCGGCTTCTGAGCCGTAAGTTCGGAGTTTGGTTGAATTTTGACTTTGCCATTGTTCTTCTTCGGAATTTTTAACCCAGTCTATGGTATTGTTTCCGTAGCGAAGATAGGTATTCAGGTAATATGAAAAATTTGGGTTGTTGTTTTTTATTCCGAGTTCACAGCTGAGGGCCGTTTCCGGTTTTAAATCCGGATTTCCGATATTCGTCGGTCCCGAATAATATAAATCGGTATATGAGGGCAATCGGGCAGATCGGTTGAAACTTGTATATATTTTTGTATCGTCGGAAAAGCTGTAACTTAAGTCAATTCCGCCGGTAGTTAAAGGCTTAAAATCAGGACTAAGTGCCAAAGCACCGCCGGCAGAAAAGGCAAAATTATTTAATGCCGCATAATGCTCAATAAAGCTATTCATTTGGTTTCGGTTGCCGCTTTTTGTGAATTGGCCAAAATCTGAGCCCGGAACGGGTAGGGAGGTCTTCATGTCGGCACCCAGCACGTTACTGAATAGTTGTTCATATCGAATATCAGTACCGAAAGATGTTTTTCCGAAACGACCGGCAGTACGAGCAATTATTTTTCCGCCCCATACATTGGATAAGTGGTAGTTGTGTCCGGAATAATAGTATCCGCCGCCAAACCCGGCCGTGTCATTTCCGTTAATGAAATAGTCATTTTGTCGTTGGTAAATATCTTCTCTAAAAAGCTCAAAACGGTCTTGATGCCTGCGATACCATAGGGAGGGAGATATTTTTACAGCCTTGCCGAAGGTTGTTTGTATCGAAGCAAAACCGGCAGAGGTTTTTTCGTATTGCCATGGAAAGCTCGGGGTGTAGAAGTCGTTGGCTCCAAAGGCTTTATGATTATAACCGGCATTTATATGAAGAAAGAGTTTTGACAGTCGCAGGACGCCTTTGTAAAATATATTCCCTTTTGTATAATCGGTATTATTGACCGGTTCATCAATATATCCGTCGCTTTGGGAGTAGTTAATTGCCAATAAACTTTTGAATGTTTCGGTACCCAAATTTACAGATGCCGCCGTACCGAATGTATGGTCAGAACCGTAAAATGTTGAAATGCCCAAGTTCCGGTTTTCGGGGGTTTTGGTTACGATATTAATGGCACCGCTGTATGCATTTAGTCCGTAATATCTGTTGCCCGGGCCTTGCAGTATTTCAATGCGTTCAATTGCATTCAGATTTACCGGAATATTCATGTTGTGGTGTCCGGTTTGCACATCGTTTATGCTGATGCCGTCTAACAAAATCAGCGTTTGTTCAAAGTTGCCGCCGCGCATACTGATATCCGATTGAATTCCGTCGGCACCGCGACTGCGAATGTCTGCCGAGGCGATTTGTTCCAATACGTCGCTTAAATTATTAGCCGGCATCAGTTCTATTTCTTCTTTTGAAATGGTATGCACCACCTTGGCCGATTCTTTTAAAAGCTGCGGAATCCCGGAGGAGCGAATTTCAATTTCTTCCATTATCACACTGTCTGTTTGAGCAAAGGATGAGGAGGTAAAAGAAGATAAAGCAGAAATAGTCAAAACGGCTACAGTTATTACCTTTCCCAGAGATTTGAATACCGCCGATCCGTGCTGCTTCCATGTTTTAAATGTCATGTGTACTTGTGTTAAAAATTCTGATTGTTTCATTGTGTTTAATTTATGAGTTAAGTTTAAAAAGTTATAAAGTTGAAAGTTTATAAAGTTAAAGTATTGAAAATAAGAGTTTTAAGTTAATTGTAAAATAATGGCTATAGTTTAAAATAACGTTGGTTTTCCGGAGGTTGAGCGAGGCCGAAACCGGTTTCGGGGCTTGTTTTGCAAAAAATGTGTTCAACCTCCGGAAATTAGCTCGGTGTATCTTTTTCTTGAAAGTTAGGGTTTTAAATAAAAATTATCGGCATCATTCAGAGCCGGAAATTTTTTTCTGAATGTGTTTAGCTCTTTATATTTTATACTTGCCGAAATAATTTCTTCGGAGCCGGTTTTACAAGCCGCCGTTGTATTCCCTTTCGGGTCAATTATAACAGAATTGCCGGAATGCAAAATCCCGTTGCCGTCTTTTCCCACACGATTGACCCCGACGACATAAGATTGATTTTCAATTGCTCGGGCTTTTAATAAGGTTTTCCAGGCAGAACTTCGCCGTTCCGGCCAGTTGGCTATGTAGATGAGCAAATGGTAATCTCCGGTGTTTCGGCTCCAAACCGGGAATCTGAGGTCGTAGCATATCAGCGGTCTGATATTCCATTCATTAATTGCAGTAATCAGCTTGCTTTCTCCGGCGGTGTAGTGTTTGTCTTCGCCCGCAAAAGAAAATAAATGTCGCTTATCGTAGTGCTGAAATGTTTCGTTCGGGTTCATCCAAATTAGTCGATTGAAGAATTGGTTCTTGTTCTCTGCAATGATACTGCCGACAATTACCGCCTGTTTCCTTTTCGCAAATTCTTTCATCCGGTTAATTTGCCGGGCTGCCCGGGCAGCAAATTTTCCGGGTTGCATGGAAAAGCCCGTAGCGAATAATTCGGGCAGGATAATGAGTTGGCTTTCATTCGGAACCGCCTCAATTTTTTCTGAAAATCTGTCAAGATTTTCGTCAATGTTTTCCCATACAATATCCGATTGTATTACTGAAAGTTGTAAATCCATAACGTTTAGTATATGCAAAGTAGGCACTTGCGAGCTTCAAACTTATCAAATCGAGATGAATTTGAAGCGGGATGTAACTGCTGAATTTATTGCCATTTTTCCTATTTTGTATACACATTATTGTGCACAGTTTTTATTTTTCTTTACGTTTCAATTAGGTTTAAAATCAATTTTGACAGGATTTTTATATCACTGTTTATTGTTCCTTGCATATATTGGTCGTAAACTTTTTTGTTGTCAGCCGGATTCAAATTTAATGTCAAACCTTTTTCCAATGCTAATAATCTTAAAAATTCTCTTTGTGCTCGCCCGTTTCCGTCTCTAAAAGGATGCAGATAATTTACATTATCCAAAATTTCCGCTAATTTCTTCGCTATCTGCTGTTTATCTCCTTTTGATATATTTTTGTAATTAGAAATTAATGTGTCAATGTAACGAAAAGCATTGTCAAAATGTGTCGTTGGAAAAAATTGTTTATCCGCTTTACTTATTTCAACTTTTCGTCTTTTCCCGGCCCAAGAATAAACATCTTGAAATAATTGTCTGTGAATACTCCTAAGACTATCTACACCTTTAATCTTGATAGGGTTTTCGTAAAGTTCTATAATACGTTTTGCAACAGCTCCACTTTCAAAAAAGAGTAGAACATCCGGGTCGGATAGGTCTGCTAAATTTCGGAAAACTCCGGTCTCAGGGTCAGTATAGGTATAATCAAGGTCAATGTATTTGTAAGAATCAGGCATACGCTTTGTCCTTAGCAAATTTTATCAAGTCTGACAACGTGATTTTTCCAATCACATAATCTCTAATTATCTCAACACCTTTGGGAGTTGGTTTAAAACCTTCGAACATATTACTTCCGATTGCATTTGCGGTACTTTCCAAAGTTTTCAAATTGGAAAATTTCACCCCCATAATAGTCAGATTGTTACGGTCTATTTCTATGGTATTAAACATATTCTGTTCGGTTTAATTAATCATTACAAATTTAGTTATTTTCTGCCAAATTTCTACTCGTATGCAGAGTTTTGTTCAACCGGTAACGGTTTTCTTTTATGATAAGCTTTTCGGGTAACAGATTATTTTACTTTGATTCTTTGTTTTTCGCCTTTGCTTTCGGTCAAAACACCCGGCTCATAAAAAGGGATGGTTAATTTCTGCCACGGCATTCAGGATTAATGTTTGGACTGTGAAGCTCGAATGAGTTTTGTCTTATTTTGAGAACCGCTAAGTACGTGATCCGTACGCTTGATGGTGCGAGAGCCTCTCCGGCAGTCAAATGACTGTCGGCAGGCTACTCGATTAAATGCTTTTATTTATTCTGATTTATATACTCTTTCCTTATGTTTTCAACTTCAATTTCTTTCAAATTAGTCAATTCTATAATCGTCTTATTAGAGTAACCTTTACTAATCATTTTTATCGCTATTTCTTTTTTTTCTTTATCAATTCCCTTTTCAATTCCTTTTTCAATTCCTTCTTCAACTCCTTCAAACCGTAATTTTTGAGCTGTAGAAACAAATTGATCTTCTGCTTGTGTCGATATAGTTTCCATAATTTCTTTATATTTATCAGAGGTTATTTTTGTTGCATTTA
>JAYEIA010000274.1:0-1387 GCA_034659855.1 Bacteroidota bacterium | reverse complement strand
TCAAGACTTATGGTTTTAGACACAAATTCCTTAATCCCGTTTTTGTTAGAAAACAAGCTTTTGAAAAACTTATCGTGCGTATTTGTCACTTTATCATTCACTCTTTTAAACTTTACATTATCATTCTATACAAATATACAACAATTTCAATTCTGTTTCAAAATCGAATGTAAAATCAATGTTAAAAGTTTTGAATTTAGTTTTTCATTCTCTCTCTCTAATTGCACAGTTCCTTAACAGTTTTCTTTTATGATAAGCTTTTCGGGCAACAGATTATTTTACTTTGATTCTTTGTTTTTCGCCTTTGCTTTCGGTCAAAATACCCACCTCATAAAAGGGATGGTTAATTTCTGCCATAAATTCTGTAACTTTTTCAAGCCCGGAATCTTCTACCGCAATTAACAGTCCTCCGCTGGTTTGAGCATCGCACAATACATATTTTTGTTGCTCGGTGAGTTCATGCACTTTGTCTCCGTAGCTTTTAAAATTCTTGAACAGACCGCCCGGGAATGTTTTTGCATCAATATATTTTTGAAGATTTTTTATTGTGGGGACCGCTTCAAAGTTAATTTCAGCATCCACATGGCTTCCTTCGCAAATTTCGAGCAAATGCCCCAGTAATCCAAAGCCGGTAACATCGGTAATGGCGTTTATGCTGTCAAATTTTGCCAAGTCAAATCCCACCTTATTGAGGCTTGTCATTAATTTTATAATTTCTTGAGAATCTTCTTTGGTTACGAGACCCTCTTTTTCGGCGGTAGCCATAATTCCAATTCCCAAAGGCTTGGTAATAAAGAGTTTTGAGCCGGCTTTAGCCTTATTATTTTGTTTAATGTATTTTTTTTCGGCAATTCCTGTAACCGCCAAACCAAATATCGGGTCGCTGATTTCAATGCTGTGTCCTCCGCTGAGGGTTATACCGGCTTGGTTGCATACTGCCCTTGCACCTTCCAAAACTTGTTTGGCCGATTCCAAAGGGAGCTTGTCCACGGGCCAGCCCAAGATTGCAATGGCCATAATCGGTTTTCCGCCCATAGCATATATGTCGCTGATGGCGTTAACAGCAGCAATTTGTCCAAAATTATAGGGGTTATCAACAATTGGAGTAAAAAAATCGGTGGTACTTATGGTTACCTGTCCGTTTCCTATATCATACACGGCTGCATCATCCTTGTTTGAATTCCCGACCAGCAAGTTGGGGTCGTCGGCATATGAAATTTGAGAATCTAATATTTGAGCCAAATCTTTGGGCGATATTTTGCATCCGCAACCGGCTCCGGGGCTAAATTGCGTGAGTTTAGGAATATTAATCATTGTATAAATTTAATGTTTTAAAATAATCTATAATGTGGTCTGCGTTGTCTTCCGGTATGTCTTTTTCAATATC
>JAYEIA010000273.1:0-1255 GCA_034659855.1 Bacteroidota bacterium | reverse complement strand
TCAGTTTACTCTTTGATTTCCTACTCGGAAACACATTCCAGTATTGACGTTTGCTTTTAAAAACTCTGTCATACCGAAAGGTAAATCCCAGAAAATCAAATGACTTCTCCCGAGCATCAATCATACTGCTTTTTTCATCATTCAAAGTTAAACCCATTCGTGTCAGAAGTGAAATTATTCTTTTCACAACTTCTGAATCAAGATATCTGCCCATTATCACAAAATCATCGGCATATCTGACTATCTTTATTCCACGTTTGAAATAGAAACCACCTTCTTTACTGATAATCCTATCAAGTAAATTTAGATAAATATTGGCAAGTAATGGTGAAATTACTCCACCTTGCGGAGTTCCGGTTTTATTCTTCTTCCCTCCGAAGACTCTTTGCTTACCACGTTCATCAATTTCAATTATGGGACATTTCAACCACATCCCTATCAAATGTAATACTCGTTGATCGACTATTCTTTCCTTCAAAAGTATCATCAATTTGTTATGTGGAATTGTGTCAAAATAACCGGACAAATCTGCATCAAATACCTCTACTTTGTAATCTTTAAGGTTTTGATGAATTTCCTTGATTGCCCCTTCTGCACTGCGTTTAGGTCTGAATCCATAACTACAATTCTGAAAATCTGCTTCGAATATGGATTCTATTACCATTTTACACGACATTTGAATCACTCTGTCTTTGATTGTAGGAATTCCCAAAGGACGTAATTTCCCGTTGGCTTTGGGAATATATACTCGTTTGACGGCGGTAGGTTTGTATGTTTCTGTTTCCAATTCATATTGAATATTCAAAAGAAATGCTTCCAAACCTTCTTTCTCTATTTGTGAAAAAGATATTCCGTCAATCCCTGCTGACCCTTTATTTGCTTTTAAGCGTCGATAAGACTCTCGAAGAAAATAGGACAGAAATATTTTGTCATAGAGTATATAAAACTTAAACTCGCTTTCTTGTTTGGCTTTTTGATATAATTTCCGCTGGAAAATCCGGACTCTTTCATCATCACTAAAATTTCTCTTAGTATTTTCCGATATTGCTTTTAGGGTTTTTCCCAATTTAACCATCCTCTTTTCTGTGGAAATATGTTTAACGTAATGCTCCTTCGCTACTTCTGAGTTATGTTGTCTCAATTATCAACACTACTATGAGCATCTCCGACTTCTTGCATAACTTACTTCAATTTCGAGTTCACTTATATGAAGCAATTTAGGATTGTCATTCCTTAATATGCAAGACCTCCCAAG
>JAYEIA010000272.1:0-25009 GCA_034659855.1 Bacteroidota bacterium | reverse complement strand
TGGCTTTTAATTTATTCTCAAAATCGTATTTCTTTTTCATCAAGTACTCATCATTTAAGCCCATAAGCATTCCGGCATAGGCTTTTCTTCCGTTGGCAACCGAAAGTAGGCGACTCAAAAGCTTAGCCTGTTTGTTCGGATGGTTTGTGTAATATTCAAAATAAGCTTCATAAACTTCATTGAGGCGGTGCAAAACCTGCGGATGTCTTAAATCTCTGAAATACTCCAATTGTTTCATAGACAAAAGCCGGTCTGTATTTCCGGGGCGGCCAATTACAAACACAGCTTCGTCAGTCTCTGCCCCTTTTTCGCTCCATTCAAAAAAGTGGGTAACTTTCACCGGATTCCCTTCAGAATCATAAGCTCTCAGAAATGCAAAATCAAGCTCGTAACGCGGATAAGTAAAATTATCCCAATCCCAGCCCGTAGCAGCAATCTGAACATCGGGTGCCATTACAAGTCTCAGGTCATTATATCTTTTATACAAGTGCAGTGAGTATTTTCCGCCATTGTAAAGTGTTATCATTTTGGCGTGTAAACCGGTTTTTTGGGAATACTTCTTTTCGAGTTCTTCTATTTTCTTTTCTTTCAAATCAATACGTTCATTGTCTGTTTTACCTTTTTCCATGGCTTTATGAATCGCATCCGTGGCATCTTTTATTTCGATTAATTGGTCGGCAAAGAGACCGGGAATAATGCGTTCATCTTTTAATGTTTTGGCGTAATATCCGTTTTTATACAGGTTTTCGCCTTTTTGTTCAATATCTTTCAACCTTCCTCTTATGCAATGGTGATTAGTCATAATCAGTCCGTCTGAAGAGACAAAAGCAGCCGAGCAACCATTACCCAGCTCTAAGGCAGATTTTTGTACATCGGTGAGCCACTCATCCGTCGGGGAAAAATTAAGGCTTTCGCTGTAATCCTCTTTGGGCACGGCATCAAAAGTCCACATGGTTCCGAAGTCATCAAATGAAAACTCAGTTTTGCTGATGTCCAAAGGTTCATAAATGCTTCTTTGGGCATTAAGATTTAACGTCAGGGCAACTATCAGTACTATGGATATAGCCGCAAGTTTAAAGTTCTTCATAAATATTTGTTATTTTAGTTTATAATTTTTAAAAAAATATAAATATTATTGTATTTGTACAAAAATATTAGTTTTGCACTAAAAGTGAAACAAATGACGAAAAAAGAAAGATATAAGTTGGTCATAGACTATTTTCAAAAGAACCAACCGGTTGCCGAAACCGAGTTGAATTATTCCAATTCATTTGAACTTTTGGTTTCTGTAATATTATCAGCTCAATGCACCGATAAGCGAGTAAATAAAATTACACCCGACTTGTTTGAGCGTTATCCGGATGCTGAGCATATGGCACAAGCCGAACCGGAAGAAATATTCGAGTATATACGCAGCTGCTCATATCCCAACAACAAAGCCAAACATCTGGTCGGTATGGCACGCATGTTTATTTCCGACTTTAATAATGAAATGCCTTCAGAAATCAAGGAATTACAAAAGCTGCCCGGCGTAGGTCGTAAAACGGCCAATGTCATAGTTTCGGTAATCTTTGACAAGCCGGCAATGGCTGTTGATACGCACGTGTTCAGAGTTTCGGAACGTATAGGGCTGACAACCAATTCAAAAACTCCCTTGGAAACCGAAAAACAATTGGTAAAACATATTCCGGAGAAGCATATAGCCATTGCTCACCATTGGCTTATACTGCACGGCAGATATACCTGCTTAGCCCGCAAACCCAAGTGTGAATCTTGTGGTCTGCAAGCGTTTTGCCGATATTATGCAAAAAATCCCAAATAGTGTTTCTACGCAGAGTCGAGCAAAATCATAATCTAATGATAGGTTATGTTCAACCGCTATTAAGATGCATATTAAGAATATTAGTTATTTTTGTTTTTCTTTGAAAAATTCTTGCATAGCCGGAGCTACGGAATAATTTTTCAGAGATAAACAGGACGAAAAGAACGGCGAAGCCCTCACGAACACAATAATATTATAAAATAAGAGTGAGTAACCATTTTATTTTTAGTCTATTGATGGCGGTTGAGTATTAATGCTTGATTAAAACGAAATTTCAAAGAAAGGCATAGAATAGAGATAATTCGTATTTGAATAGTTATCGACTTATTTGTTCTAAAATGGAATAGGCAGTAACCGTGGGATGACTTAGGGTATTTGATTGGTTTTTATTAATTGGTCTGTTTTTTATATCTTTGTACTTTCTTGAAAAGAGGGTGTTTATTTTTATTATTATGAAGTCAACAGCTATTTTAATGTAGAAACTCTCCGGTTTGAAAAGTTAAACTATAAATAATTAAATTATGACAGAGAAGAATTATATAAAAAGTTATATTGAAGAGCCGATAAAAAAACATTGGAATCAAAAGGCTTTGGCAAATTATAAGGGAGAGTCATTTACCTATGGTGAAGTTGCAAAAAAAATTGCACGTTTCCATATTATGTTTGAAGAATGTGGTGTGCAAAAAGGAGATAAAATTGCCGTGATCGGAAAGAATTCTGCACGTTGGGGGATTATATATTTGTCAGCAATATCGTATGGAGCAGTTATTGTTCCTATTCTTGCTGATTTTCATCCAAAGGATATTCATCATATCGTCAATCATTCTGATTCCGTTGCTTTATTTGTTGATGACAGTATTTGGAATAATGTTGATGAGAATGAAATGCCAAAAGTTAAAGCAATTATTTCTCTGAAAGATTATAGTATATTAATTCAAAGAAGAAAAGCTCAGGTTCGGGAAGTCTTTGATAAACTGGATGTTCTTTTTGAGAAAAAGTATGGAAAAGAGTTTGGCTACGATGCGGTCAAATATCCTGAAATTTCCAATAAAGAACTCGGAGTAATAAGTTATACTTCAGGAACAACCGGCTTTTCAAAAGGGGTGATGCTACCATTGAACAGTCTATCCGTAAATGTTAAATTTGCCTGGGAAAACCTTGAAATTAAGAGTGGTAATCAAATTGTTTCATTTTTACCTTTAGCACATTCCTTCGGCTGTGCTTTTGATTTTTTGTGGCCCTTTTCAAAAGGAGCATATATTCATTTCTTGCAACGAATTCCTACACCTGAAGTCATTTTGAAAGCTTTTGCTGATATTCGTCCCGAAGTTATATTTTCAGTCCCCTTGATAATGGAGAAAATATATAAAAAGCAAATCTTACCCATGGTTTCCAAACCTTCGATTAAGTTAATGTTTAAAATTCCCGTTTTGAATCAGCTGGTTTATAAAAAAATCAGGGAAAAGCTGGAACAAGCTTTCGGAAATAATTTTCAGCAAATTGTTCTTGGAGGAGCTCCTTTGAGTAAGGAGGTGGGAGAATTTTTTGATAAAATAAAATTCAGATATACCGTTGGTTACGGTATGACTGAATGTGGTCCGTTGATAGGGTATGAGCATTGGAGTACAACAAAACCGGGATCGGCAGGCAAAGTGATTACTCCTTTAATTGCTAAAATTGAGTCCGATGATCCTGAAAACAAAGTGGGAGAAATAAAGGTGAAAGGAGAAAATGTAATGTACGGCTATTATAAAAATGAAGAAGCGACGAAAGAAGTTTTGTCGGAAGATGGTTGGTTGAGTACCGGCGATTTAGGAGTTATCAGAGATGACTTTATATATATTCGCGGAAGAAATAAAAGTATGATTCTCGGGTCTTCCGGAGAAAACATTTATCCTGAAGAGATAGAGGCAATAATTAATAATATGTCTTATGTCGGAGAGTCAGTGGTTGTTGCAAACGAAAAAAATAAATTGGTAGCTTTGGTCTATCCCGATTATGAAGCAATAGATGCTGAAGGCTATTCGGACTCGGATATTAAACGGATAATTTCAGATTTAAAACCAAAAATTAATGAACACTTGCCGGCTTACAAAAAAATTGTGCAAGTCAGGCTCTATCCCAACGAGTTTGAGAAAACCCCGAAGAAAAGTATTAAGCGTTTTATGTATGAGTTAAAATAGTGTAGAAAATACATAAACTTATACGGCAGTTTATTTAAGAAGTGTTTTTTACCGGAATCATCTGCATTAAATTTATTTGATAGATGGTAGTGGTGAAAAATACTTTTTTTATTTCTATATCTCGTTGAAGATTATTAATAAGCTTGCAAAATACAATTATGACTCATTCATTCAAAAAATATTATGCTTGCATACAAATGAAAATATCTTGCAAGCCTTTGTAGTATAGTGCCTTGAATGGCTTTGTGAACCATATCTGTAAAGATAATTTATGAGAACATTTAATTTATTCTATTTTTGCACTTGTTTAAAATTTAAACTAATTATTTGGGTAAAGACAAGTAATATACTTTAAACGGTTAATAATTTGACTTTTACAAAGAGTGTATTTGTTGAATAGCAAGGTATTGTATCATTATATCTTTAAATAATTAAACCATTTAAAGTATATCTGAATGATTGATAGAATTAAAATTATGAAGAAATACAAAATCGTAGTTCTTGCCAAGCAGGTGCCTGATACTCACAAAGTTGGCAAAGATACAATGAAAGAAGACGGAACAATAAAACGTGCCGCTTTGCCCGCAATTTTTAATCCTGAGGATTTGAATGCCTTAGAATTGGCACTTCAAGTTAAAGACCAATATCCCGACTCGGAAGTAAATATTCTGACCATGGGACCGCCCCGAGCGGCGGAAATTATCCGAGAAGCCATATACCGGGGAGCAGATAAAGGCTACTTAATTACAGACCGCCGATTTGCCGGCTCCGATACATTGGCTACGTCTTATGCTATATCTAAGGCCGTAAAAAAAATAGGTAATTTTGATATGATTTTTGCCGGTCGCCAAGCTATTGACGGAGATACAGCACAAGTTGGGCCTCAGGCTGCCGAAAAATTAGGAATTCCGCAAATTACGTATGCCGAAGAATTAAATTCTGTAGAAAACAACACCATTAAAATCAAAAGGCGATTAGAAAACGGCGTAGAACTTGTGTCAAGTCCAATGCCCGTCATGATTACCGTCCATGGTTCGGCTCCGGATTGCAGACCTCGTAATGCCGGCCAACTTTTGAAATATAAACATGCAAAAGTCAAATCGGAGTTGGAGAATACACCGGATGAGTATAAAAAACTTGTTCAAGACCGACCGTATTTGCAAATAACCGAATGGACCGTAGATGATGTTGATGCTGATATAAAATGGTTAGGATTGTCGGGTTCTCCTACAAAAGTTAAGACTATTGAAAATATTGTTTTGCAAGCCAAAGAAGCCAAAGAAATACAGGCCAATGACGAGGAATTGGAAGCCTTTGTTCAAGAATTAATTGAAAATCATACTATAGGGTAGTTTTCTGTTTTGAAAACATCCGAAAAATATACAAGCATGAAAAACGTATTTGTTTATTGCGAAATCGAAAATACCACTGTTGCTGACGTGAGCAAAGAATTATTAACCAAAGGGAAAAATCTTGCCGAGCAGTTAGGTTGCCAATTAGAAACCATTGTTATAGGCTCCGAATTGAAATCCATTGAAAAGGAGCTTTATAAATACGGTGCTGATATTGTTCATATGGCTGATGATAAGAGATTATCTCCCTACCGAACGTTACCGCATACAGCCATTGTTAAAAAATTGCTGGCCGACTGCGATCCGCAAATCGTATTATTCGGAGCCACCTCAATTGGCCGCGATATTGCTCCGCGCGTTGCGTCGGCACTACGTTGCGGATTAACTGCCGATTGCACAAGCCTTGAAATTGGCGACCATTATGTCAAACGTACCGATACAACTTATAAAGATCTGTTGTTTCAGAACAGACCCGCTTTCGGAGGAAATATTATTGCTACGATTGTAAATCCTGAAATGCATCCGCAAATGGCTACGGTCAGAGAGGGTGTAATGAAAATGGAAGTTTATGACGAAAATCACCAAGGCGAACTCAAAACAGTTGATGTGAACAGTGCCGTGAGCGATGAGGACTTTGTGGTGGAAATTATAGAACGCCATATTGAAGCCAATAAAGTCAATATTAAGGGAGCCCAAATAGTCGTTGCCGGTGGCTATGGTGTAGGTTCCAAAGAGAATTTCAAAATGCTCTATGAATTGGCTGATACACTCGGAGCAGAAGTCGGGGGCTCAAGGGCTGCCGTTGATGCCGGGTTTGTAGAACACGAAAGACAAATCGGACAAACCGGTACAACAGTCAGGCCCAAACTATACATAGCTTGCGGAATTTCGGGAGCTGTACAACACCGAGTGGGTATGGATGAGTCGGCAATTATTGTCTCAATAAATACAGACAAAAATGCACCCATCTCCAATATTGCGGATTATAATATACACGGAGATATTGCTACAGTTGTACCCAAATTGATAGAATTTTACAAAAAGAACTCAAAATAAATAGGATATGCCTAATTTTTATACAGATAATAAAGACCTTCATTATCATCTTAATCACCCGCTGATGAAGAAGATAATTGAGCTAAAAGAGCGAAACTTTAAAGAAAAAGATAAATTTGATGATGCGCCGATAAATGTGGAAGATGCCTTGGACAGTTATGACAAAGTATTGGAAATAGTCGGTGACATTACCGGGAATATTATTGAAAAAAATGCAGAAGGCGTTGACCAATCCGGACCGGAGATTGTGGATAATGAAGTGGTATGGGCTAAAGGAACACAAGAGAATTATGAAGCCTTAAAAAATGCCGGACTTATCGGAATGACGCTTCCTCGAAAATATAACGGGCTCAATTTTTCCTTGGTACCCTTTACCATGACTGCCGAAATTGTTTCACGGGCTGATGCCGGATTTGTGAATATATGGGGATTGCAGGATTGTGCCGAAACTATAAATGAATTCGCTTCAGAGGAGATCAAAGCAGAATACCTTCCTCGCTTTCATGACGGAGCTTCTGCCGCTATGGCATTAACTGAGCCGGATGCCGGTTCAGACTTGCAATCCGTTAATCTTAAAGGGGATATTAAAGCAAGCTATAATGAAGAGACCGATACTTGGTACTTGAACGGAGTGAAACGGTTTATCACTAATGGTGATGCCGATTTATCACTGGTGTTGGCAAGAACCGAAGGCGGTACAACTGATGCACGAGGGCTTTCCATGTTTCTGTACGAACGAACGACCAAAGCCGTTAAGATCCGACGAATTGAGAATAAACTCGGAATTAAAGGATCACCTACCTGTGAATTGGTTTATGACAATGCCCCGGCAAAACTAATCGGAGACCGTAAAATGGGCTTAATCAAGTACGTGATGTCGCTTATGAACGGTGCTCGACTCGGAATTGGAGCACAAGGCGTAGGGCTTTGTGAGGCTGCATACCGAGAAGCATACAACTATGCTTTGGAACGTGAGCAATTCGGGAAACCGATTATTAAATTCCCGGCGGTTTATGAAATGCTTTCTTTGATGAAGGTGAAAACCATCGCTTCCAGAACACTCTTATACGAAACCGCTCGCTTTACGGATATTTATAAACTTTATGAGCATATATCCAAAGAAAGAAAGTTAACGCCGGAGGAGCGCAAGGAATTAAAAAAATATAAGCGTTTAGCTGATATTTTTACTCCTATTGTGAAACTTTTTGCCAGTGAGTATTCTAATCAAAATACTTACGATGCCATACAAGTTCTCGGAGGTTCCGGATACATGAAAGATTATGCCGCCGAGCGTTATTACAGAGATGCAAGAATTACCTCAATTTATGAAGGGACTTCACAACTTCAGGTTGTGGCAGCAATACGCGGGGTGGATAACAAAGGTTATTTGAAGCAAATCAAAGAATATGCCAAGCATGAAATAAATGAAGATGTTGATTATTTGAGTCGAAAATTAATTCAAATGACTTTGGATTTTATAGAAGCATCCGGAGAAGTAAAAGAAAAAGGAGATAAAGAATTTGCTGATTTTCATGCCAGACGATTGGTTGAAATGGCAGGAAATATTATTATGGGCTATTTATTGTTGATAAATGCTGATTCTAATGATGATTATAAAGTATATTCTGAAATATTTATAAAGAAATATTTTGCAGAAAATAAACAAAGTCTTGAATATATTTCTAATTCCAATATGAAAGATTTGAACTTGTTTCAGAAGAAGCAATAAATAGTGTTTTGCAGAATTTCATACAGATTATAAAAAAAGATACCGGAAGGTATCTCTTTTTTTGATTCTGTGTACTTCAACACTTCGTTAAATTACGAATTACGAACTAAACACTTAATAATCAATACTTTAACTCGCTTACGGTTTATTTTATAAGGTATTTAATATCAGATAGTTATAAAAATCTAACGAACTATTGTACTTTATACCGAATTATTTATACGTTTTTTATTTTTCTGAATTTTGGGTTTAACAATGCTTTATTGTAAAAAGAGCAACTACAAATAAATTGCAGTTGCTCAAAAAAAATAAAAAATATTATTTGATTTTAAAATCCTTAAGCAGGATTTTGTGCATCAATAACTCCAATAGCAGCCATATTCACAATTTCTTTTACTCCTGCTTCGAGGGGTACAATGTGTATTGGTCGCTTTATTCCGCTAAGAATAGGCCCGAAAACTTCAGAACTTCCAATTTCTTGCATTGTTTTGTAAGCTGCATTAGCAGAATTAAGATTTGGAAATATGACCGTATTAATCTTCTTATCAGCTAATTTACTAAAAGGGAATTTTTTCTTTCGAAGATCCGGATTTAGAGCAAAATTCATTTGCATTTCACCGTCAACAACTAAATCTTGATGATTTTGGTGCAGTATCTTTACTGCTTCTCTGACAACGCTTGGACTACCTTTCTTGGTTGTACCGAAGTTTGAATAAGAAACCATAGCTATTCTTGGTTCAATATTCATTTTTCTTAGTGTTGTTGCTGTTGTAAGAACAGTTTCAACTAATTCCTCGCTGTTAAGCGTTCTGTTTACACTGGTATCAGCAAAAAAGAATGTTCCTTTTTTTGTTGTAATAATATGCATTCCGCAAACATGGTCAATTTTTTTATTACAACTTACAACTTCTTTAATAGGGCCTAATGCATTTTTATATTTGCTGGAATATCCGGTGATGAAAACATCAGTCTCTCCCTTTTCAAGCATCATTGAACCGAAATAATTTCTGTTGTACATTTTTTCTCGTGCATCATTTCTTGATATTCCTTCTCTGCGTTTCTTTTCGTAGAAATATTGAGAAAATTTTTCTCTTTTTTCAGAGAAAGCACTGCTGTAAGGATCAATAATTTTAGCAAATTCACTCAATTCAGTTAACTCATATTTATTAATTAACCTCTTAATCTCTTTTTCATCTCCAAGTAAGATTGGAATTGCAAAACCTTCATGGTGTGTTAATTGCGCAGCTTTTAATACATTGTAGTTAGCAGCATCTCCAAACAATACCCGCTTAGGATTAAGTTTGGCTTGAGCGAAAATCTCTCTGATAAGCTTATTTTCATGTCCCATCTTTTTTATCAATAATTCTATGTAAGCGTCCATATCAGTAATTGGCGATTTTGCGACTCCTGAATCCATGGCTGCTTTAGCAACAGCAGGAGCAACTTTTGTTATTAGCCTTGGGTCAAGTGGTTTCGGAATAAGGTATTCTTTGCCAAAAGAAAGTAATTTTGTTCCGTATGCTTTTCCTACTTCGTCGGGTACGTCTTCGGTAGCAAGTTCTGCAAGTGCATAAACAGCAGCTTTTTTCATCTCTTCATTTATATCTGTAGCTCTAACATCTAAAGCACCTCTGAATATATAAGGAAATCCCAACACATTATTTACCTGATTGGGATAGTCAGAGCGTCCGGTTCCCATAATAAGGTCATCTCTCGAAGCCATTGCATCTTCATAACTAATCTCAGGATCCGGGTTAGCCATTGCAAATATTATAGGGTTTTTCGCCATGGATTTAACCATATCTTTTTTCAATATATCTTTGACTGATAAACCTAAGAACAAGTCAGAACCTTTTACCGCCTCTTCCAGAGTCGTGATTTTTTGCGAAGTAACAAATTCTTTTTTGTATTTTGTAAGACCTGTGCGCTCTTTTGTTAAAGGACCTTTACTATCGCACATTACTATGTTTTCCTTTTTTGCTCCTAAAGAAATAAGAAGTTTTGTACAAGCCATGGCTGCTGATCCCGCACCACTCACGGTAATTTTTATGGTTTCAAGTTTCTTTTTTGCTATCTTTAGTGCATTGACAACCCCCGCAGCAGTAATAATTGCTGTTCCGTGTTGGTCATCATGCATTATAGGAATGTTTAATTCTTTTTTCAATCTCGCCTCAATTTCAAAACATTCGGGAGCTTTGATGTCTTCCAAGTTTATTCCGCCAAAAGTAGGCGACATAATTTTTACGGTTTCTACAAACTTATCTATATTTTCAGTATCCAATTCGATATCAAATACATCGATATCGGCAAAAACTTTGAAAAGAAGACCTTTTCCTTCCATTACCGGTTTTCCCGCTTGTGCACCTAAATTTCCCAAGCCAAGAACTGCTGTTCCGTTTGAGATTACAGCCACAAGATTTGAAAGTGCAGTATATTTATACGCATTTTCCGGATCTTTTTTGATTTCAAGACAGGGTTCAGCAACTCCCGGGGTGTATGCCATCGCCAGGTCTCTTTGAGAACTGTATGCGGTAGTAGGCACTACTTCGATTTTTCCGGGTCGGTTTTCCGAGTGGTATTCCAGAGCTTCTTTTTTTGTTACTTTTGACATATTTTTATGTTTAAAATTTATACAAAGTTACATTATCATAAATAAAACGATGTGTATAATTATATGTTTGTAGGCAGATATGTGTAGGGGATATTCAGAGCCGATTGTGTTATAATATTTGATAGGTATAAACCCTTCAAATAAAAACCGAAAAAAGTTTATATATTTTTTGGAAAACACTTTTATTGATTTATATTTGCATCCGCATTTGAGAGATTACTAAAATTCATTACAGTATTGGGGCGATTAGCTCAGTTGGTTCAGAGCACTTGGTTTACACCCAAGGGGTCACAAGTTCGAATCTTGTATCGCCCACTCCAAAATTTAAGCCTTGTTTTCCGACAAGGCTTTTTTACTTTATAGAACTCCTTCTTCATATATTATTTTCAATAGTTATTACAAATGTTCCATCGGAAGAAAGGCGATACACCATACTGTATTTTGCAAATACACTTGACTAATAGATGATTAGCTTTTGTAAATTGAGCTTTTGAAAAAAAAATAATGAAATTTCTAAACTAATATTTTCGACTCCCGTATATTTTTCATAATTTCACAAATATTCATTTTTTACTGCAAAAGAAAACTACGGCGTTATGAAAAAAGTCTTGAAATTTTTTATGATAATTATTCTTGTGATTATAGTTGCTGCATCCGGATGGTGGGCATACCATAAGTTTATTGTAAAAGCAGATACTCGCAGTGCACTTACGGTAATTCCGGAAAATGCAGTCTTTATGGCAAGTACTAATGATTTGTCTGAGGCATGGACAGTAATTAGTGAGTCCAAAGTGTGGGAACACCTGATAACAAATCCGTACTTTTCCGATATAAATTCCGATATTGAATTGCTGAACAAATTTTTGGCTCAAAATATTGCCGTGGATGCCGTAATGTCTGAGAGAGATTTGCTGGTTTCCGGCCATATGACCTCCGGGGTAGATTGGGATTTGATTTTTGTGGTTGACCTAAAAGGTATTTCCTCAATGATTCGAGGAACTTTTCGAAAATCATTGGAATTGGCGGAAGGGTTTTCCGTAAAAACTCGAGATTACAAAGACAAAAAAATATTTGAATTGGTATCGGACTCAAATCCGGATGAAATAATATACCTGACACTCAATGATAATTTACTGGTAGCCACTTTCACCGGCAGCCTAATGGAACGTTCTATTGACGGGATGGATGATGAACATTTTAATAAGAATAAAGAATTTGTATCCATTACCAATAAGCTGGGGACGAAAGATTTATTTCGATTTTATTTGAATTATAAATACATGCAAGATTTTGCTGAGTCATACCTTACCGAAGGCTCCGAGATGCTTGAAATGATAGCTCAATCGTTAAACTATTCGGCATTTGATATGACCCTTGAAGAGGAATTGTTGAGTTTCGACGGTTATACGGGGGTCGATTCCATAGGTTCATATTTAAAAGCTTTGGCAGAAGTCAGTCCCGGAAAAATGTCTGCATGGCGAGTGGCTTCAGACCAGACCTCATTATATTTTTCCATGGGTTTTGACAACTATTCCGATTTTTACAACAACCTTATTGCTCAATATAAAAAAGGCAATGCTGAGGATATGGAGGATATTGAAAAAAATGTGGAGCGTATCGAAAAATTTTTGGGAATCAGTGTTGAAGACCATTTCTTTAGTTGGATTGGAACCGAGATTGCATTTTTGAAGTTGAGACCCGATGAGAACAGGCGCTTGGAGGATGTTGTAGTGGCTATTCATGCCAATGATATTGATGACGCCAAGAAAGGCCTGGGGTACATCACAAAAAAAATAAAACGACGAAGTCCGGTAAAATTTGAAGTCATTGAATATAAAAACTTTGAAATTGAATTTTTGGACCGAAGAAATTTCTTTAAACTATTTTTCGGAAAACTGTTCAAAGATTTAGAAAAACCGTATTTTACATATATTGAGGACTTTGTGGTACTCAGTAATTCTCCCGAAGTCTTAAAAAGTATAATAGATGATTATATTACCGGGCGAACGTTGAGTAACTCTTCTGACTTTATGGATTTTAAAAATGAGTTCAGTCAAAAATCAAACGTTACTGTTTTTATTCGGACACCTCAAATTTATCAAAATTTGTATGTAAACAGTTCAGCTGAAGATAAAAAGGCCATCCGGGAAAATAAAGAATTTATAATGAGTTTTGCAAATATAGGCTTTCAGTTGGTGTCCGAAGGCTCGTATTTTGAAACAACCCTTAGAGCTAAGCACAATCCCGATGCTGTCAATATCGACCGCATAGAATTAATGGAAAAAGGAGTATCTAAAGCATCCTTTCGTACATTTGTAGATTCTATGGAATTTAATACAGAGTTGCCTATATCGGTAATGGAGATCGATACGTTCTATTCTGAGAAGCATTTGGGAACTGAAAAATTAAAAATTGAAGGACGTATTAAAGACGGGCATAAAGTCGGGATTTGGAAATCTTATTATCAATCGGGAAATATCGAAAGTGCTGTGAATTATGAGGAAGGATTAGTCGCAGGAGAAATTTATTTTTTCTATGACTCGCCTCAAAAAATAAGAAAAGCGGTAGTAGTTTATGAAGATGATCAGCAAATTGAGACCTATAATGAATTTCATACCAACGGTGCTCGAAGGCTGACTATGGAATATGATGACGGCAAACCGGATGGAGATGCCACTTATTATTTCAGAACCGGAAAAATTAACATTGAAGGGGACTATAGAGATGGTCAAAAACACGGAAGATGGAAGTATTATGATGAAAAGGGTGATAAAATTGGAGTGGAACGTTGGAAAAGGGGAGAAAAACGCAAAGGGTTTGAATTGTTTTAAAACGCATACACATACTTTGGTTAGAAAACTGTTTTTGGTTGCCTTATTAATAATTGCATATGGGGTAAGTTGGGGAAATCACATTCTGATACCTATGGACGAAGAACAAAAAAACCATTTAAAAGCTTACGGAATTACCTACTGGGTTTTGGAGGCCGGTGTGAAGGCCGATTGGCTTTTGAACTATCGCGGCGGTAGTTTTAGTATTCCTTATGCCGAGGAAATTGAGAGCGAGTGTATTATTCGCGGCGTGTCTTATGAAATAATCAGCCCGGCTGAAGTTAGTATGATATATAATAAAATTGCCTCCCCATCTGTAAATATGGATAAGGTGGGCTTACAAAAGCCCCCGAAAGTGGCGGTATATGCCCCCGATGATTTTCATCCCTGGGACGATGCCGTGAGCCTTGTATTGACCTATGCCGAAATTCCGTATGACCAAATTTATGATAAGGAAATTATAGAAGGAAAACTCGGCGACTACGATTGGTTGCACCTCCACCATGAAGATTTTACCGGACAATACGGGAAATTTTATGCGGCATACAGAAACGTACCTTGGTATATCGAAAATAAACGAGTAGCAGAGGCTTCGGCCTTAGCCTTAGGATTTAAAAAGGTTTCTGAATTGAAGCTTTTTGTGGCTATGCAAATTAAAGAATTCATTATGAACGGCGGATTTTTATTTGCCATGTGTTCGGCTACCGATTCCTACGATATAGCATTGGCAGCACAAAATACAGATATTTGCAAAAGCATGTTTGACGGTGATGCGGCAGCCCCCAACTGCCAAAATAAATTGGATTATTCGCACTGTCTGGCATTTAAAGATTTCAAAATCAGCTTGAATCCTATGGAGTATGAATTTTCAAATATTGACGTGCCGCCGCGTCGGCCGGTGAGTGCAGAGAAAGATTATTTTACGTTGTTTGAATTTTCGGCAAAATGGGATCCGGTGCCAACCATGCTGTGTCAAAATCATACCTCAATAATAAAAGGCTTTATGGGGCAGACCACGGCTTACCGAAAAGATTTAATTAAATCAAGTGTATTGATCATGGGGCAAAATAAGTCGTTAAATGAAGCCCGATATATTCACGGTGAGTTCGGAAAAGGAACATGGACCTTTTACGGAGGGCATGATCCGGAAGATTATCGGCATTATGTCGGCGACCCGAAAACGGAACTGAAAATGTATCCGAATTCACCCGGCTATCGGTTAATTTTAAACAATATTTTATTTCCTGCCGCAAAAAAGAAAAAGCAAAAAACATAATGCTTGGATTATCGGATATGGCCTAAAAAGACTACTTTGTTGAAATCAAATCTGACTGTTACCTACACTGAAATTAGAAATAAAATAAACAAAATAGAATGTCATACGATTTAAATATAAGAGAAGAAGAATTAAAAAACAAAGTCGCACAGGACTATTTTTGGATTTATGATAATACAAAAATAATTGGTGATGTTGATTTTTGTGTTGCGATGCATAAAAGCGAAAAAGAACTTTTTGAACAAGAAAGTTTACTTTGGGCGGAAGCAAAGAAAGGAATTCAGGATATTTACAAATCATTTGTTCAATTGATACTTACAATTGGTAAAGCCCGAACTTTTGATAAATATTTACCGCCTGTAATGTTAGCCGCTTTTGATGCTGAAAAAATTGCTTTTATTCCGTATAATGATATTCACGATATCTTCTATTTGAATGATTTTAATTGGAATGTAACACCTTCAAATCACGAAACCAAAGAATTTGAATTAATTCACAACAAAGTAAAAAGCATTTTAGATCAAAATACATTGATTTTCAATTACAGCAATGATGATAAAGAATTAAAAGGGTTTATTAGAGAAAATTTCATTGTTGGCAAGTGGGGATTGACAAAAACACGTATTGACAAAAACAATTTTATTGTAATCTATAATAAATGGTTAGATGCCGTAAAACCTACAATTGCTGTAAATTGGGACATTGCAAAGAAAAAAGGCGTAATTGACGGCGATTTTTACCTTGCCGATTTACTTTCAAGTGAAAATATTACATTAAAAGACAAGCTGTTTGTTGTACTGAAAGCTACAAAATACAAACTAAACCGCCACATGGACGAATACGGTGCGTTTACTTCAAGTAGCGTAGAATTTAGTGACGGACAAAAAGCACACACACAATTTTGGAATAAATACGAACGACCGCCAAAAGAAGAATATTGGGATTATATTGTAGAGCGTAGAGATTTACTTGTTCCGCAAGATGTTAGAGAACGAAAAGGCAGTTTTTTTACACCTCAAATTTGGGTAATAAAATCGCAAGAGTATTTAGCCGATGTTTTGGGCAAAGATTGGCAAGACGAATATTATGTTTGGGATTGTGCCGCCGGAACAGGAAATCTTTTAACCGGATTAACAAAAAAATACAATATTTGGGCTTCTACACTTGACAAACAAGATGTTGATGTAATGAAGACCAGAATTAAAAATGGTGCAAACCTTTTAGAAGACCATGTTTTTCAGTTTGATTTTCTGAACGATGATTTTTCAAATTTGCCAAAACCTTTACAAGATATTATTAATGACCCCGAAAAACGGAAAAAGTTGATAGTTTATATAAATCCACCTTATGCAGAAGTTTCAAGTGTAAGAGAGAAAGGAAAAGCAGGTGTTAATAAATCAAAAACGCATGATAAATATAGTGATAGATTAGGCACTGCCGGCAGAGAAATTTACATCATGTTTTTAGCACGTATTTTTGCAGAAATTAAAGGTTGTATTCTTGCCGAATTTTCAAAATTAAAAGCACTTCAAGGCTCAGCATTTGATAAGTTTCGAGCTTTTTTTAAGGCATCTTTGGTCAAATCATTTATTGTCCCGGCTAATACATTTGATAATGTGAAAGGACGTTTTCCGATAGGTTTTAAAATTTGGAATACAGAAAAGTCAGAAATATTTAGAGAAGCAGTTACAGATATATATGACGAAGACGGTATTTTTTTAGGTTCAAAAACTTTATATGTAGTTGACAAAAAATATTTTATAAATAACTGGATTACAAAGTTTAAAGTTAAAGAAAATTATATAGGTTTTTTGGCAGGCACAAATGGTAATGATTTTCAACAAAATGGTATTGTCTACGTCATAAATAAAAAAGAACAAATGGCTAATCCTCGTGGTATGTGGATTAGTAAGGATAATTTAATTCAAATTTCAATTTATTTTGCAGTTAGAAAAAGCATAGCTTCGACATGGATGAATGATAGAGATCAATTCATCCACCCCAATAGTTCGTGGTTAACAGATATCGAATTTCAAAATGATTGCTTAACTTTTGCTTTATTTCGAAATAACATAAAATCTGAGTTTGGAACTAACCATTGGATACCTTTTAGCGAAAGCGAAGTAAACGCAAGAGAAAAGTTTGAAAGCGATTTTATGTATAGGTTCATAAAAGGAAAAATAAAACCCGAAGAAGAAAACTTATTTACAGTAAATGAACCGAGAGTACATTATGAAGTACCATTGAAATTTTCACCGGAAGCAACTAAAGTTTTTAATGTCGGCAGAGAACTGTGGAAATATTATCATGCACAGCCTAAATGCAATGTAAATGCTTCGTTGTATGACATTAGAGCACACTTTCAGGGCAGAAGTGCAAAGGGCAGAATGAACAGCAAAAGCGACGATGAAACCTATATGAAACTGATAAATGAATTGCGTGGTAAATTAAAACTTTTGGCTCAAAAAATTGAACCGAAAGTATATGAATACGGATTTTTAAAACAATAAAAAATGTGGGTAATATATACTTTAAACGGTTAATAATTTGACTTTTACAAAGCGTATATTTGTTGAATAGCAAGGTATTGTATCATTATATCATTAAATAATTAAACCATTTAAAGCATACCTCCGCTTGATAGTTTTCCTAAACTTTCGAGATTTAACCAACCCGAAAGAGTAGGCATCCGCTACTTTCCGGCAATGCCGATTCAATTTTAAACAATTCATGCAAATTTAATCTGCTGATTGTTAATAACTAAATAAAACTTGTTGAGATTTGTCGTTGTAAATTTGAATTTGATCGGATAATATTTGTAATTTTGTTCTCTGTTTGAAGCGTACCCTTGATTATTTGTGTGAGAAATTCGCTTGTGCCTTTTCTTTGTAAATGGGATATTACACTTATTATATGCTTTAAACCGTTAATAATTTGACTTTTACAAAGCGTATATTTGTCGAATAGCAAGGCATTGTATCATTATATCATTAAGTAATTAAACCATTTAAGAGTTCAGTATAAAAGTTATAAAGTTTTAAAGTAAAAAGTGTTATTTGTCTAATATTTAAACAGTTATTAAGATATAGCAATTCTGCATAATTTACTAAATATCAGATAATTAACTTTACAAACTTTCAACTTTTAACCGTTTTAAACTACACTCAATTAAAGTATAGAAGAACATAAATTATGGCAAAAAAGACCTCCTATAAAAAGAAGAATGAAATTTCTGTTGATGGTGAAATAGGAAAATTACCGCCACAGGCTGTCGAAATTGAGAAAGATGTTTTGGGAGCTATCATGCTTGAAAAAGGTGTGGAAATAAATGTAATGGATTTGCTGACGGCAGAAAGTTTTTATGCACCGGCAAACGGAAAAATATTTCAGGCCATTTCAGACCTTTCCATTGAGCAAAAACCCATTGACTATCATACCGTCATTGAGAAGCTCAAAAAAAATGATGATTTGGAGGCTGTCGGCGGTCCGGGTTATGTGGTTAGTTTAACTTCTCGTGTGGGAAGCGGGGCTCATATTGATTATCACTCAAAGATAATAGCCGAAAAACACATCCAACGTCAGTTGATTGTGTTGAGTTCCGAAATTCAGAGAAAAGCCTACGATGAGAGTTCTGATGTCAATGATTTATTGGAATTTTCACAACAAGAAGTCTTTGATTTAGCCTTGGGAAGTGTCAAGAAATCCACGGAACGGATAGATGCCGTGATGTCAAAAGCACTGGATGAATTGGAGGAGAGATATAACAGAGAGGACAGCTTGAGTGGTTCTCCGAGCGGTTTTACAAGTTTGGACAGAATAACTTCGGGATGGCAACCCTCCGATTTGGTGA
Organism: Bacteroidota bacterium; assembly: GCA_034659855.1. Lineage (GTDB taxonomy): Bacteria > Bacteroidota > Bacteroidia > Bacteroidales > JAADGE01 > JAYEIA01. Next base: position 6,299 of record JAYEIA010000272.1, on the reverse strand, counting down.
TTATAGCCGCTCGTCCGTCCATGGGTAAAACGGCCTTTGTACTATCTATGGCCAGAAATATGGCTGTTGAGCATAAACAAAATGTTGCTTTTTTCTCTTTGGAGATGTCTTCGATACAGTTGGTCAATCGTTTAATCTCTTCAGAAACCGAATTGGACGGAAATAAAATCCGAAGCGGAAAATTAAGCGATAAAGAATGGGAGCAGTTAGATACAAATTTATCGAGACTTTCGGAAGCCGCAATTTTTATTGACGACACACCGGCAATTACGCTGTTTGAGCTCCGGTCAAAATGCCGAAAACTGACCGCTCAGCATGATTTAGATTTAATAGTTATTGACTACCTTCAGTTGATGACCGGCCCGCCGGAAACCAAAGGAAACAGAGAACAGGAGGTAAGTACAATATCGCGTGGATTGAAAGCCGTGGCCAAAGAATTGAATATTCCGATAATAGCACTTTCTCAGCTCAACCGTTCGGTTGAAATGCGTTCCGGAGAAAAACGTCCGCAACTGTCCGATTTACGTGAGTCCGGAGCCATAGAGCAGGATGCCGATATTGTGATGTTTATTCATCGTCCCGAAAAAATGGGTATGCTTGAAGACCATGAGGGCAATTCAACCAAAGGCTTGGCCGAGCTCATTATTGCTAAGCACAGAAACGGTCCGGTTACTGATGTGCAACTCCGTTTTGTAGAGCAATTTGCACGCTTTCAGGATTCTGACAGTTCTGAACTCATGCCCATGGATGGTGACGGGAGTGAGTTTACCATACAGTCAAAAATGAATGATGATGACGACGACGATTTCGATCCGAGTCATGGATTTCCCGGCGGCATGGAAGATGCACCCTTTTAATTTTTTTTCGCTACATCGCTCAATTTAGATACTGTGTTAAATTCCAAATTAAGATTACAGCATTTACATAAGACGTTTATTATAATCATCATATTCAAAATAACACCTCTATTCTAAACTATAGCCGTTGTTTTTACAATTAACTTAAAACTCTTATTTATAGCACTTAAACAGTATAAACTTTTAACTTTGAGTCCACTTCGAAAATACCATTTTTGGAAAATATTGTAATTACGAAAATAGTATTGTGTTAATAATAAGGACTTTAAAAACATGTAAATCTTGTTAATCTTGTCAAAAAAGACTTTTCGGAGTACACTCAACTTTATAACTTGATAAACTTTCAACTTTATAACTTTTTAAACTGAATTCATGAATGTCCAACAACTATTTTCAGTTCAAACAATTTAGAATAAAGCAGGAAAAAACGGCCATGAAAGTGGGCACCGACGGGGTGCTTTTGGGTGCATTTACAGATTTTTCTCGAGCTGAGCGAATTTTAGATGTCGGTGCCGGAACCGGCCTTATTGCCTTAATGGCAGCACAGAGAAACCAGTTGGCCGAAATTGTGGCTGTTGAAAAAGATAAGCAAGCCTTTGAGCAAATGAAGGACAATTTTTGCAGAAATGAGATTGGCGTCGGAATATCACCGGTATTGACCGATTTTACTGAATTTGCTGCCCAAACCCTTGAACAATTTGACTGTATAGTCTCTAATCCTCCCTATTTTAACAGTTCAAATCCTCCAAAGGGGCAATCCAGACTTTTGGCTCGCCATAATGCATCTCTTTCATATGAAGCCCTTATTTTAGGAGCCGTAAAACTAATGCCGGAAACCGGGCATTTGTCGGTTATTTTGCCGTCCGATCATTTGGAACAGTTCAATCGATTTTGTCTAAAAAGCAAGCTGCATCTCAAGAGGTTTTGGCAAGTAAAACCTACACCCGGTAAGCCGCCCAAACGAGTTATGCTGACCTATACTCTGACAAAGGAAATTCTTGAAGAAAAAACGATTGTCATAGAATCCGGCGGGCGTCATATCTATTCACCGGAGTATGTTGAATTAACTCAAGATTTTTATATGAATATGTGAGGGCTATCGCAGATCAATTATTTCAATATCTTTCGGATATTTTTCTTTTTTGAAAGTAAAAAACCCTTCCGGAATTTTAATATTCGGCTTTGTATTTTGTATTTCAATCACATAGTCTATTCCGTCTTTTCCGAAAGTGGTGAGTGATACTATTCTGTTTTTCTCGGTATCAATTTCAATACGAACTCTGGTGAAACTTTTTTTATCCGGTGATTCGGGGAATAAATCAATAATTGAGATATTCATGGCTTTTCGCTTGTATGAGCCGATTAACTTGTATTTATACCCGCGTTTATAAATGGTGAATAGTTTTGCCGGATTAAAAATATTGTCCTCTTCCGGCCTGATATAATCAATGCTTACTTCGCCGATTTCTTTCTGGTATGTCCACATGCTTTCACCGTCAGAAATGATTTCTACAGTGGGAATAATTATTTTATAACGGTCCTTTTGCATAAAAGTATAGCCTTTATAGCTTTTTTCTTGCTTGGTTTGATTATTTATTATTTTATAATCAAATTTTAATTGAATACTTTTAAATCCTTCTGTTTGTTCTGAAAGTTTGTCGAGAATTGCTTTAGCCTTCGGATCTTTTACATTGTTTTGAGCCAATGAATTAAAGCCGATAGTTAAGGTAAAAAGAAAAATAAAGACGGATTGTGTTCGTATCATGAAAATTGTGTTTAGCTTAAAAACGATGATCATTTGATGTTATTGTAATGCATGACCTGATAGTTTTCAAAATTTGAGAAAACAGAATTCCTAAAAATCTATTATTTATGTATATACTTTAAACGGTTAATAATTTGACTTTTACAAAGAGTGTACTTGTTGAATAGCAAGGTATTGTATCATTAAATCATTAAATCATTTAAAGTATAATTAAGGGAGAGAGTCAAACAATTGCTCCAGCGAATATTCATCTTGAATTTGGACATGCCTTGGTTTACTTCCTCTTGCCGGCCCCACAATTCCGGCTTTCTCCAGCTGGTCAACAATTCTTCCGGCACGGTTATATCCAATGGCCATTTTGCGTTGAATTAGCGACGTCGAACCTTGCCGGTTCATGACAATGATACGTGCTGCATCTTCAAACAGCTCATCCCTGTCGGCCAAATCCACCTCGCCGGGAGCTGTATCTTCTTCGCTTTCCACCTCGGGAAGTAGGTATGGCATGGGATAGCCCTGTTGCGATTCAATATATTCTGTAATGTTATCCAATTCCGGCGTATCCACAAAAGCACATTGCAGTCGAATAAGGTCGTTTCCTTTAGTAATGAGCATATCTCCTCGGCCAACCAATCGGTTAGCACCGGGAGAATCTATAATTGTCCTGGAGTCAATCATAGAGGCAACCTTAAAGGCCACACGACCCGGGAAATTAGCCTTTATGGCTCCCGTAATGATATTTGTAGATGGGCGCTGAGTGGCAACTACCAAATGAATTCCGATGGCACGAGCCAATTGAGCCAATCGGGCAATGGGCTGCTCTATTTCTTTTCCGGCAGTCATTATTAAGTCGGCAAACTCATCAATAATAAGAACAATATAGGGTAAAAATCGGTGTCCTTTTTCAGGATTCAGTTTTCTGTTGACGAATTTTGCATTATACTCCTTGATATTTCTTGTTTTGGCCTTTTTTAATATTTGATACCTGTTATCCATTTCGGCATTTAGTGAGGTAACTGTTTCTAATACTTTTTTATTGTCGGTAACAATGAGCTCGTCTGAGTCGTTATTGGGCAATGTGGCCAGAAAATGTTTGTTGATGCGCTCAAACTGAGTCATTTCTACTTTCTTGGGGTCAACCAGTACAAATTTTACCTCTGCCGGATGTTTTTTGTAAAGAATTGAGCTCATGATAACATTAAGTCCCACTGATTTACCTTGGCCGGTAGCACCGGCGACAAGTAAGTGCGGCATTTTTGCCAAATCAAAGACATAGGCCTCATTAGAAATGGTTTTACCCAAAGCAATGGGCAATTCCATACTCGAATCTTGAAATTTTTTGGAGCGAATGACTGATCGCAAGGATACAATTTGCGGATTTTCATTCGGCACCTCTATACCTATTGTTCCTCGTCCGGGCATTGGGGCAATAATACGAATACCCAGAGCGGCAAGATTGAGAGCGATATCATCTTCCAAATTTTTAATTTTTGAAATACGAACGCCGGCTTTAGGCACTATTTCATATAGGGTAATGGTAGGGCCAACGGTTGCTTTAATCTTAGTGATTTCAATGTTGAAGTTCTTAAGAGCCGTTATAATTTTCTTTTTATTACGAATTAGCTCGTCATTGTTTATCTCAAATTTTTGTGATCGGTTTTCCAGGAGATTAATATCCGGAATGTTGTAGTTGGATAAATCTAATTTGGGATCAAAGTTTATCTGAGGTTTGTTGTTTATACTTTCGGCAAGAACTTCCTCATTGGAGTTGACGTCCAATTTGATGGTGCCGTACAGGTCTTCTTTTGAATTCAATGTGTATTTCGTTTTCATTGAACTCTGATCTTGTTCTGAATGTAAGTTTTCTTGTTTCGGTGTGAAGCCGTTTTGATTAATATCTTCTTCTTCCTCTTCTTCATCGGAAATCGTGTTATGGACTTCAAAATCATCATCCAACTTTTGGCCGCCGTCATCTAATTTATAGTTGATTTTTTCTGTTTGTTTTGTTTCACTGCTGCCTGACTCATTTGTATCTTGGCCATCCGCAGGCTTACTTTTAAACGGAGATTCTTTATCGTATTCGGCATTGAGGTCATTCGTTTTTTGTGCAGACAGTTTGCTCTCTGAAAGATCGCGCGTTTTGGCTACAGCCGATGAAAAGAGGGAACGGGCAAAACCTTCAAATCGTTTACTGGTATAAAACAAAAACATCACTAATGAGGAGACTAATATAAAGCCCGTAAGAATTTTTCCGAATACCGAAATCATCCATATACCGATAGTATTACCCAATTTGCCGCCGAGCAAATGATTTCCTGATTCCTCAAAAAAGGCTAAGGTAATTGAAAGCCACAAGGTGTAGAACAATATATTACTTATGATTTTGCTGTACGAAATTCTCTCTACACCGATAAGCCGAAGTGTAAAAACTAAAAATAAAAGCGTAAAACTCACAGCCGGTATTCCAAACATGTTGTAAACAAAGAGATGAGAGAGGGCAAGCCCCAATTTTCCTACGGCATTTTGAACTTCTATTTCCGTGTCAAAAATATATTCGAACACGCCTTTGTCCAACACCGATTGATCCAGTTTCCATGTATTTAAAAATGAAATGTAAGAAATCAAAAATGCTATGGCCAATAACAAAAAGCTGATGGCTAAAAACATTCTGGTTTTAGGTGATTGAAAAAAATCTACTATCTGTACGTCAATCGGATCAGGTTTCTTTTTCCTGCCTCGGGTTTTTCTTTTCTTTGCCATTAATGGGGTATTTAGCTACAATGGTACAAAATTATTAAAAAAAACGGAACAGCAAGATATTGCCCGTATTAATTATTAACAAATTGTTCAGTATGATTTACTTTATATTTTTTAAATTCTTGATAGAGTGCTTTATCGTTAGTCGCAAATGAAAATATGAGGTTTTGTACTGCCCTGAACAGCTCAACCGTAAGCATACGATTCGAAATGATCATTCCTACGGAATTTAATTTAATTTGCATTCAATAAACCCCGCATTCCGCCTACGGCTACATACGGGGCTGCCAACAGGTCATTGCTATGCGATTAAAAAATATCAAAAAAAGGTTTTTTTGTGAAAATAATTTAAAAAAGCCGTTAGGCTTGGTCTATTGGTAGCCCCGTATGGAATGAAATGGAATGCGGGGATTTTATGATACATCAAAATATGAAAATCCCGTAGGGATGGTCTATGAAAATACAGGTCATTCCTACGGAATTTAATTTAATCCATATTTTTCGTTTATAGCCTAAACCATTCATCAAAATCTTCCGATTTTTGGCGAGGAATATCGACATGAAAAAATTCACCGGCTTCTTTGTCAAAATGATAATCTTTTTGCCATTTATCAATGTTTTGAATAATTTCTCTTATCCCTTTCAATATTAGCTTTAGTTCAGCATCTGTCATTGTAGGGTGTATTGACAGTCTGACCCAGCCGGGCTTGTCTTCCAAATTTCCGGAGTTAATTTTATCGGTTATGCTTTGCGACTTATTTTTATCAACCTTAAGCATAAAATGCCCATAAGTTCCGGCGCAAGAGCAACCGCCTCTCACTTGGACACCGTAGTGGTCATTCAGGAGTTTCACCATAAGGTTGTGGTGAATTCCCTCAACCCAGAAAGAGAAAACACCCAGCCTGTCTCGGTGTTCATTGGCC
>JAYEIA010000271.1:0-6425 GCA_034659855.1 Bacteroidota bacterium | reverse complement strand
CCAGTTTGGTAATATTATTTCGAACATGCCAAAAAACGAAGCAGCAAAGAAAAGAAATATTAAAAAGAAAATTACATTTACCCAACTTGTACTCAGCCAGTTTGCTGAAGCAGGACCAAGGGTTACTGCTACAATAGTTCCAACAAGAGTGTAAATCAGAATAATTGAAATTCCGAAAATAACAGCCTCTGTTAAGCTTTTTCGTTTATTGCTTTTGCCGTGCATAAAAAAGGAGACCGTCATAGGAATCATCGGGAATACACATGGCGTAACAATAGCCAACAGCCCGGCAATAAATGCTAACCAGAATAACCCCCAGTAGGATTGGTCGATATGAAGTGCAGAAGTTATTTCATTCTCAGTCTCTTCGGCGACAGTTATTGTAGTGTCAGTTTCTTCTGATTGATTACTTGCCTCAACGGAGTCAGTCGTTAGCGTGTCTTTAGTTGCAGAATCAAGTATTATTGTGCTGTGTTCATCTTTTTCGGCGCCTGTGGTTTTTCCTTTGATACGGTAGGTATGCTCTTCGTTTAATTGCACACACATATCCTCACAGGCCTGCCCGGATACAGTAAGGTCAATACTGAAATCTTCAGAAGACAACAGCTTAATTTTTTGAGTAAAATAAGCCTTCTCTGAGAAATATTGAATATTTGCAAGCATAATATCGTCGTACTCTTTGGTGGGTTTTGGCCATTCCGATACTTTACCTATGGTTTTGTATTTTTCGGACTTTGATAAAGTAAATGACAGGGGAGTACCTCCGGCCGGTTCAGAATACTGACCGTATAAATGCCATCCTTTCTCTATGGTAGCTGTAGCCTTTAGTTCTACGGTTTCATTATCAATTTGTTTGGTGTGGAACTTCCATTTTACGGGTTCATGAATTTGGGCTGTGGCTCCAAACCCAATCATTACGAAAAGTAATGTAATTATTGAAAAATACTTCTTCATATTGTCAATTTATTTTGTGTTTATCAGTTTGTTTTTATTCTGTTTAGTGGTTAAGTATACTATAAATGGTTTAATTATTTAATTATTTAATGATACAATACCTTGCTATTCAACAAATACACTCTTTGTAAAAGTCAAATTATTAATTGTTTAAAAAATATATATGAGTCCGGTTTCGTATGTTTTATTTCAATAAAACAAGCTATGTGCTTGATTACAGGTGTTTATAAGTTATTTTGCAATTAACTTAAAACTCTTATTTTTAGCACTTTAGCTTTATAACTTTTTAAACTGAACTCATATATTGCAAAGTAATTCGTACTATTTATTCAAGTCGAATACATATTCTGAGTCGGTAAGTATGCACATTCCTGACTTATTTTCGCAAACTTGCCCTTCTGCCGAGAAATTTATTTGTACTGCTTGATTTGTTTTTAATTTAATTTTTTGCTCAAATACCACGTCTTTATCGTAGTATTTTACGGTGATGCCGAATATCTCATCAACTTCGCTAACCGGCTGATGCAGGCTTTTTGTTTCTCCGAGAAATTGTACGCCTTCATTTTCTTTAAATGTAATTTCCAAAGGAATGGGACCGCCTTGGTCAAAATCGCGAGCATAAAGGTGCCAGCCTTCTTTTATGGTGGCTTTTACCCGAAGTAAATATTCATTTTCGCCTGAACGTTCATATTCATAGCTCCATTGCACGGCATCATTATGATTTTGAGCATAGCTTTGAACCCCTATGGTCAGGAATATTGCAAAAATTAAGAATTGTTTCATGTTTTTTGAGTGTTTTTAATTTGGGTACAAACTTAATTAATTACTTATTATTTATAAAGATTTGTGAATAGACAGTGCATAGACACACCACCGGACACTTTCCGGACAGTTTAAGGTTCTGTTCGCAAACTGTCCTATTTATAAAGTGTTCTGTTCTATAGTTTGTAATTTCTTAAGAGAAATCTTTTTTTATTCTTAGTCTCGATCAGCCGGTTCAATTTTTCTGATAATGTATGATTTTCTGTCTTTTCGCTTTGAAGTGTATAATAACTCCACATAGATATTGTATGCATTGGTTTGATTTTCAATCAGCGGATCGGTAACTACATCAAGTAATTCATTGCTGTAGTATGATGTATCACTGACTTCTTTGTAGGCATCAATATAATACTCAACGGGGTTAAGCTCGGAGAATATTACAATACCGTCGGTGGCGGTAGTTGCAGACATTAGAGGGTTTTCAAAATTTTGCCAATCACTTAAGTTTCCGTAAAGAGTTAACAAACAGTTTGAAACCGGATCATCCGAGCCAATATATTTAACCATGATATCCAGTTTTGTGCTTCCGGTTATGCTTATTGTCTTTGCAAAATTGCTGTGTGAACCATTTCCGTATGCTGTGAGCGTTACTTGGTAATTTCCGGCATCCGGATAATTGTGCGACGGGTGGCGTTCATTGGACAGGGTCCCGTCACCAAAGCTCCATTCGTAGCTTGCGGCATTATTACTGCAATTGCTGAAATAAACCATTTCATCTGTTGTATAAGCATCTTTGTCTGTAACAAAGCAGGCATCTATGGGCGGGTATGCCGGACCCGATTCAATGATACACCCTGAAGAATAGAGCAATATTAAAATAATTCCTAATACTTTTATTGTTTTAAACATAGTCTTAAATTTTATTTGTTTTGAGTCGGTTTTTCCCGTAATGCGGTAAAAAGTGTGGATATCCGACAGAGGAGAAACTATATAAACTTACTCCTCTGAGTGTTCATTTGTTGCGTCTTCACTCACAATTACTTTAACGTATTTTGTGGTTACTTTGTCAGTTTCTGATCTTTTGTAATTGAAATGCATAACGACAATACCTTTTTTCTCTGCTTGGTATGTCCAATGCATTTTTCCTCCGGCACCTATTAAATTTTTATCACTTGAGTTACTTACAAACTTTCGGTCTTGAAAGCTTAAAATCTTATTATCAGATGTTTCTGTGATTTCCCATTTAAAACCGGTTGACGGGTTCGACTTTAAAGTGATATCAAATACATCGCCGACTTCTACATTATATATTGTATCCATTTTTTCATGGGGTAAATTTTGCAAATGTTTTTTGGATGAGTTGCATGCAAATATACTGATTATGAGTAATAAAGAGCTTGAAAGGATAAAGATGTTTTTCATGATGTTTATTTTTAAGAAAAAGAAACTAATTTTAAATTAGTATATCAAAATTCCTGCCGGTTCTGTTTCAATTGGATATATTGATAGTTGTATTTAGTGTTTGTTAAGAAATAAAGTTTACAATTTATACGAAGTTATTTTGTTTATTTTCAAGATTATTGTGAAACAATAGTTTGCGAACTTTGCGAAGCTCATTAACACCTTATTAATAATAGCCACTGTTTACTTAAAACTTTTATAACGATGAAAATAGATTTTTTACGAATAAGCAAAAACCGAACAAGTAAAAATGTAAAGATTATTCTTTACAAGCATTTATTGTGAGTGGTGTTATTTTCGACGTTGCCGCACAACTTCATAGGCAAAAACAGCTGTTGCTACCGATACATTTAATGAGTCAATTTCTCCGGCAAGGGGTATTTTTACTTTTTGGTCGCATTGTTTTAAAATTGATTTGGAAATTCCACGGTCTTCTGCACCTGATATTATGGCAACGGGGCCGGTATAGTCCGTTTCGTCATAGAAGCCTGTTCCTTTTTCTGTGGCTGCAACAAGTTTCAAACCACTGGCTTTCAAAAATTCAATGGTGCTTTCCATATTGAAACTTCGGCACACCGGAATTTTATGCAAAGCTCCTGCCGATGTTTTTATAGCGTCTGCATTGATTTGTGCCGAACCTTTGGCCGGAATAATAATGGCATCTACACCGGCACATTCGGCTGTTCGTGCTATGGCTCCGAAGTTTCGCACATCCGTAACCCCGTCAAGAATCATCAGAAATGGAATTTTACCCCGGTCGTAGATAAAAGGTATGATATCTTCTGCACGGTAGTATTTAATTTCGGACAAATAAGCTATAACGCCTTGGTGGTTTTTCCCGGTTATACCGTTTAATTTCTGAATGGGTACAAATTGATAGGGTATTCTGCTTTTTCTCAAAAGAAACAGGAGTTCTTTTTGCAGTGCACTGTCTTTGCTTTTTTTTATAAGAATCTTTTCAAAACCTTTATCACTCTTTACAGCTTCCGTTACGGCATGTATTCCGAATACAATGTTTTTTTTGTTTTTCACTGTTCCTTTTTTCGCAAATTTAGTAAAATTCCGGAACTATTTTTAATTTTTCGGAAATGTCCGTTTAAACGGTCTTTTCCACTTCTACTTTACGGAGTTTGGAAACGCTCTGAAAAGAGCAATTTAATTCAGCTCGGTGCAACGCACCGGGTCCGGAATACACGAGCTTGTTCGCCCTGCAAGGGCAGTTTATTAATAAGTTGCCTTTACAAGGCGAGAATAGAAATGACAATAGCCCAAAGCGTTGCCTTGGGTTGAAATAAACCGGGTTTCCAGACCGTCACGAAAAACTTATACTGAATTAATTTAGACTTTCAGGCTAATTTTTAATTTGTTTTAACTTTGTAAAGTAGCCGCTTTTAACTGTCTGAAAAATAAAGAAATACAAGTTATTTTGTAAATGACTTGTATGTAAGAACTACATAAAAAAACGACAGCGTTTGCACAGTCGTTTTTATATTCGGTCGAAGTGTAGATTATCCGGCCTGTAGTTTGTCGGCATCTTCAATTTTGCCGACTAATTTTTGCGGGTCGTGAATAAGTACAGGTATATGCTGAGGGCATATTCTTAAGTCTGTGCCTTTATATTCTAATTTAATTAAAGGTACTTCTTCTGCTGTTCTTTCGCAAACCAAGCATGATAGTTCTTTTGACATAACATAATAATTTAATGAATTAATATTTTGAATTATTCAGATGCAAATATCGGATATTTGTCTTTGCGTTGCAAGTTTTTTTAGGTAAAAGCCCGGTTTATTCTCAAATTTGCAGATCTAACAATTTATTTCAGATTTCGTTTGTTTTATTATTTTTGAGTATCTATATAGATATATTTTAATGAATTATCATGCCGTGTGATATAATTGTACGAATTTAGCTGCGATTTGTTGATTTACATTGATAATTTGTTTAAAATTGTCCAAAAATAAATATCAAAGCAGACGAAGTCTGTATTTATTAATAAATGAATATGGGGCGAATTATTCTTTCCGTTATAAATGATACAATGACTGATGTTCGGGTAAAAAAAATAGCCCGATTTATACAAACCCAAGGGTTTGAGGTTTTGCTTATAGGGATAAGTTCTGATCAAATTATGGAAACTGCCGGCGAAATTAAAACAAAACAATTAAAACGAATTTTCAAAAAAGGACCATTATTTTATTTAGAATATAATATTCGATTGTTTTTCGTCTTGCTTTTTTTGAGAAAAGTTCGTGCATTTTGGGCCAATGATTTGGACACTTTGACTGCCAATGCATCAGCCGCTTTCATTAAACAGAAACCCTTGATTTATGACAGCCATGAGCTGTTTACTGAATTACCTGAATTGCATTCACGCCCCGGGGTGCAAAAAATTTGGCAATTGGCCGAAAAGCTGTTTATTCGTCGAGTAAAGTATATGCTGACCGTCTGCGATTCCATTGCAGAATATTACAAAAATAAATATAAGACTGTGAGTCCTGTTGTCGTTCGCAATGTTCCTGAAAAAAGAAAAACTCCCCATGCAGATTACAGGCAAAAGCTTCATTTGCCAATAGATAAAAAAATTGTGATTTATCAGGGAGTCATAAATATTGGTCGAGGAATTGAAGAGCTTATTGAGGCCGCTCAATATACATCGGGTATATATTTTGTGATTGCCGGTGCAGGAGATATCTCCGGACTAATAAAAGACCGTATAAATACATTGGGGCTATCCGAGAAATTTAAATTAACGGGTCGACTGCCTTATGAGAAGCTGTTGGAATATACGATAAGTGCAGACTTGGGGGTGTCATTGGAAAAAAACATGGGGCTAAATTACTACTATGCCTTACCCAATAAAATGTTTGATTATATACAGGCCTCTGTTCCGATATTAGTTAGTCGTTTGCCCGAAATGGAAAAAATTGTCAATCAATATGGAGTAGGGGATTTCATTGAAAGCCATGAGCCGAAACATTTGGCCGAAAAAATTGAAGAGATGCTGCAAAAGCCCTCCGGTTTTTATTCGGAGCAATTAAAACGGGCAGCCCGTGAGTTAACTTGGGAAATTGAATCTGAGAAGCTAATACCGATACTTAAACAATTAGTGAGTCCGGTCTAAAAAGTATGTTTTATTTTAGCAAAACAAGTTATATGCTTGATTATCGGGGTTTTACAAATTATCTTAAAACTCTTACTTTTAGCACTTTAACTTTATAAACTTTCAACTTTATAATTTTAAAACTGAA
>JAYEIA010000270.1:0-6429 GCA_034659855.1 Bacteroidota bacterium | reverse complement strand
ACGACTGGTTATTTTGCCCAAAGAAAGCCATGGTTACCGGGCTAAAGAATCTATTTTGCACTTGCTGTGGGAGCAACACCAATGGCTGGAAAAACATGTAAAAAACAAATAATGAGTTCAGTTTAAAAAATTATAAAGTTGAAAGTACTCTGAAAAGTCTTTTTTGACAGGATTGACAAGATTTACATGTTTTTATTAAATCATAAAGTCCTTATTATTAACACAATACTATTTTCGTATTTACAAGATTTTCCAAAAATGGTGTTTTCGGAGTGGACTCAAAGTTAAAAGTTTATTAAGTTAAAGTGCTCTAAATAAGAGTTTTAAGTTAATTATAAACTGATTTATAAAGCCCCGGGAATTAAACATATAACTTGTTTTGCTAAAATAGAACATACTTTTTAGATCGGACTCAATAATAATTGACTGAAAAAGCACATTATTTGAGAAATACTTTCTTGAATAATGTGCTTTATATGGTCTTAGGAACGAATACGAAAAAAATTATGACAGTTACCTAAATTGAGCGATTGCAAACTTTGAAAATCACTAATCATTTAACACTCAAAAAATTTCTGAAATTTTTCACATACCAACAAAGAGTCCTCAAAATTTATAAAAATCTTTTAGTACCAAAGCATTAGCAATTTTTTTGTACGCAATCACTCAATTTAAGTAATAAACTGCCAAGAAATAAACTCAGTATTAAAAAAGGACGCGTCCATAGTGCTTGTAAAGAAATAAAGAGCGGTATTCATCTATTCGTATTTATATTCTCAGTCTGTTGAAATTTATCTATCGCTGTTAATAATAATTCTCGAATGCTTATATTTTTTGTCTCTGCAAGTTTTTGAATTTTCATTATTTCAGTTTCTGACAGATTTATTTTCAATTGTTTATTTTCATTTAATACTAATTCTTGAATAATTGTTATATCATTATTCAAATCATACATTCTATTTTTTGAAATATAACCTGTTTTTCCTATCTCTATGTAACAATCTGAATTTGACCAAAATACTTTTCCAAACATTTTATAATTGTTGAAAAACGTATGTAAAAAACTAAAAATCCTAAATCTAAATTCTTTGATATTTTCAATAAATATCTCTGCGGTCGTTTTTTGTGTTATTTTTATTGCTGATTTCATTTTTTATCTCTTTTAAATTTACCAATATATTTACCTATTTTTTGTTTACGAAAATTATTCGGGATTTCATAGCCATCTCCAATATTTAAGTAACTCCCCTGCGATTTTATTTTTACATTTCCTATAAAATCCTTTGGAAGCACTTTTATTTTATTATTTCCGTCTTTTGATGACATTGCATTAAAAATACTCATTTCATCTCCTGCTTCTTTGCAAATAATAGGACGATTTTTTTATCCAATGGAAAATCACTTCCGCTTTCTTTTGATAAAAAAACGTCTCTTGTTTTCGGTTTCTTGTTAAATATCTCCACATTACGAAATTACAAAAATTATTTGGCTACCCACATATAAAGTTGGACAAATTTTAGATAAAGTTGACGCTTTTGTTATTTTTTGGGTTTCATTCGGAGTGCGACTTGGAATCGCACCCCAACTTTACTTCTGCTTTTGGTTATATTGTTCTCATTTTTTCTACAAGTTTTTGGGTTTCTAAATTTGTGTTTTCTTCGTGACTCCTTTGAGTTACTTCGTAAACCCTCGCCGGTGCAAGCTTGTAGCTCGCACCTCACTATTCTTGTCGATATCAGTACGAGCTGCAAGCTCGCACCGGCGGAGGAAAATGACAGAAAAATGATAAGAATACAGATTATATAAACAATTGATAATCAGCAACTAATTTTGACGTTAGTTGGAATTTTGTTTCCGTTCCTTAGTCCAATTTTCGCCATTGCCTTCTGTAGGCTCTTTTCATTTTTACAAAATAACGATCACCCTTAGTATATCTGTTAATATTATCTCTTCGATCGCCGTTCGGGTTTTGAGCATAATCACGTCTTGCCAGCTCGCCGCCCAGAAATTTCTGGTTGTCATTTGTGTTTCTTCTGCGATATTCTTTTGCATTCAAAGTTTTCAGTAGTAACAATGCTTTCTCAAGTTTATGTTCTTTTGTAAAATGGTACACCCCGTAGTTAATAAAATCTGTAGACTGACCGGTAATAAAATCATACAGTCCTATGTGAATAATTCCGAAACGTGACACATTATTGCTTTGATATCTCTCTCCGGCTTTTTCATATAGGACTATAGCATTGTTATATTTTCGATACCTGAGATCTTTAAAACATTTTTCAATAACTGCCAAGTAATCCACGGCATCTGAGATTTCGTTCTGCATTTTGCGGGCTTCCGCCAAGTCAATCTCACATGCCGAATTTGAATTGGCATGAGCCACTGCCGTATTGAGAACTTTATCCGCTTCCATATATTCAGAAGAAGAAATTTTCATTTCAGCTGTAGCGAGATAATTATCAAACTTATTTTGAGCATTCATACATTCCTGCTTAAAAATTGCATTCTTAAGCTCTGTGATAGAGGATTTTACGACAGGAATATTTAAAATATTATAATTTGCAGCGACAGATTTTGCTTTATTATAATCGGAACGTGCACTTTTCAAATGGTTTCGTGACACATTATTTTTACCTCTGTCAATATAGTCCAATGTTAGTCCTTCGGCAGAATTTGTAATGTACTCACTTAATTTTCGATTGGCAGTAACCTTATAATTTCTTTCAATTTCCTTGGCCAAATTGAATCGCTCAAGCGCCTGCTCATACTTTGCTCGCTGCATGGATGTTTTCCCGGTAGCGACATAATCTTTATACAGTGCATTCTTAATTTTTAATACTAAAGAGCTCTCTATGGAAGAAGCGTTAAGATTATATTTTTTTCTCAGTTCAATAGCCTCAGATAGTTCCTTGTCGGCCAATGAATAATTCCCGGAATTGTAGGCCGACTGTGCACTCCGAATGTTGTTATTATAAATACCGGTATAGGCTCTATTATATTCATCATCAAGTCTTGAATCACAGTTTACTTCTTTGTATTTACGGCATACACGTTGTGCTTCGTTTAGTTTATAAACGGCCTCTGAGAATTGTTTTCTGTTATTATGAGAAATAGCCGAATTAATATATTTATTGTACAGCTCACCGGTCAGTTCTATTATTTCATCGTGCTCAGGTATAAACGTCAAATGATCTCTTCTGTAATTAATGGCTATGTCTATTAAATTTTCAGAATCGTCAAGCCCGCCGGACTGCATTGCTCTGTATGCCTTGTCTGTAATAATATAGTATTTCCCTTTTATTGCTCTGAGGAGCTCTGCATCCATATTGGGCAGGCAGCGTACTGCTGTAAAATCTCGACACAATTGTTCGGCAATATGTAAAACATGAATGGCATCATCAAAAGCCGCATGAGAGTTTAAATCAGAGGCCTCCAAAATTAAATCTTTATAGATATTATCGGCCAATTCATCATTTAATGCTTGAGTTTGTGCATCAGGATTCATTCGTGTAACCAAATATATTTTGTCAACGGCTTCTTTTCGATAGCCGGTATTGTATAATATTTTTGCCAACTGAACATGTGACGGAGCAAACTTATTATTCTCACGAATTGATTTCTCAAAAAATAATTTGGCTTCAGAATGCCGATTAATCGCAATTCTGTCAAGACCTTTATTATAATAAAACTCATCAAGATTATTGAGAATATTACTCGTCAAATGTTTTAATTTTTTACTTTTTGATGCGCTTTGTTCCAGTAATGACATAAAATTTGCCGGGTCATTATGTCTCAAATCTAAGGTTGAAATGAAAGGACTTTTTCTTATCGTATTAATACTGTTTATATTTTCAGCAGCTAATTGATTGTAGTTTCTCAATGTTCGGATATCTTCTATTCGCTCCAAATGCTCTTTTGTTACAGTTATTGAGTTCAACTCTCGTTTAATATTTTTTAAAATACGCCGTTTTGTATAATAAGTCTCAATATTTCCGATATAAGCCTTAAACTTTTTCAGGTCATTGGATGTGTATGAAAAATATTTATTGCTGAGTTCAAGTCTGTACTGATTACTGTTTAATGAATCGGTCATCGTTTCATTCAATATTTCAGATACATCAATAGACACCGGTGCATTTGAGATACTAAATTCACGAATAGTACTGTTCCTGTTCTTAACCGCAACATCAAAACTGACTTTTGACGGCAAAACAAATTCGCTCACCACAAAATCCTTATATTTATTGTTACCGGTAACTTCCACATTGGATAGAGTTGTTAAAAGACTTAGAATATTTCGTCTTTTCAAAATTTTTCGCGTTTGATCCAGTGAGTATCTCACACGCATATTCAGGTGATTTCCCGAATTTCCTTTGGCAAGCTCTTGCATCATCTTGTTGCTGATAGTCTGCTCGTTGGTTTGAAATTTAATCACATAGTTTTCCTTACTTGTGCGATTATAAATAACTTGGCTCTGTGCAAACAAGCCGGATGTAAACAACAAAACAGTTAATACTGATAAAAAATGTTTCATAAGTAATTTATTTTCCTTGGTTTGATAAAATTGCCGACTAAAGCGTTCAGTCTTTATAAAACAAAAAAAATGCCTAAACCGAAATAATTCAAAATTTAATTTTTTTTGTTTTCTCCGATAATTATAACCAAATATAGGTCGATAAAATCCGGATCCCTTTCGGAGTTCTGAATATAGTGGCGGCTATACTAACCAATACTTCGTTAAATTACGAATTATTAATTACGAATTATGAACTAAGCACGTAATAATCAACACTTTAACTCGCCTACGGTTTGCTTTATAAAGCATTGAATATCAGGTAATTATAAAAATATAACGAACTATTGACTAACAATAATCTATTTTTTTAGAGTCTAAAAAAAAACTACAACTTGAAAAAAGTTGCAGTTTATATTTCAGACTTCGTCTGTTTTATTATTTTTAATTGTATATATAGTTGTGTTTTAATGAATTATCATGCCGTGTGATTTAATTGTACGAATTTAGGGCTATAGTTCAGAATAAATGTGCTATTTTGAATATGGTGATTATAAAGCTTTTACAAGATTATTTTAAAATTAGCCAAAAATAAATATCAAAGCAAACGAAGTCTGTATTTATAATAATGCAGCCAACCCACTACTCAGTATAGGAGTCAGAATAAGAATTTGATTTAAATTTCTGCGGAATATCTTTCAATTGTTCCAGATTTACTTTTGGTTCACCTTGCATCTCAATTCGAATTTCAACTCTTCGGTTAAACTTTTTAGAAGGCTCATGCCACCGGCCGTTTAATTTATTCAATGCGACAGGGTTGGTTTCTCCGTATCCTTCGGTTCTTATTTGCTCGGGCGAAGCTCCTTCTGAAATCAAATGGCCTTTTACCGTTTGGGCTCGGCTTTCCGAAAGGTGCTTATTATAGCTTGCTGAACCAACACCGTCGGTATATCCAATGATTAATATTTTTGCTTCCGGATTATCCGCTAAGTAGCCGGCCAAAGAATCAACTGTATTTTTCTTGAGCAAGAACTTGCCGTCAAAAGCAAAGTAAGGATTTTCAATAGTGATAGTGGTTATTTTCTCTTCCTCCCTTTGCCTGTTAACTTCCTCTATACTGTCCTGTATATTTATGTTTTCTTCTTCAATACCGGCCACCATCTGTTCATCATAAATGACGTATTGAAGTTTGTTTTCAGGGATGGTATCCAGCGAGAGTCCTGTTTTAATTCTATCTCGGTCTATCCCGTTGTCAGCAAGGTAAGTAGCGGCATTTTGTTCTCGTTCTTCCAAAAGGTTTTGGTCTTCAGAATTTGAATTTTGAGCTGAAAAGTTCACGACCAATTGCGGATATTTGTCCAAATATTTTTTAATAATATCCAGTTCATTAAGCGTAAATTTATTCAGATCACTTTTGCCGAAATCAAAAGGAGTCAATTTTACTTTTTCAGTTTTACCTTCTTCTATATGAGTCAAAACCGCATCATATTCTATTCTCATTTCTGTTTCAGTACTGTCGGTATATATATTCTTGGTATCAAAAAGCAAACCGTCGGCTTCATATACAATTTTATAATTATTTTCGGGTTTTATAATAAATTTATAGTCTCCTTTATTTGTATTGGTTTGATATAAATCCAAATATTTTTCATTCCACAAATCAAAAACAGTAATTTGTTCTTCGTCGGGCACAAAATAAACATTTTGAACAATGTTTGAGTCCACAACAAGAGATGTTACCACACTATCGTTGTAAACCAGCTCTTTCTGACTTTTTAAGCGAAATCCGTCGGCATAGAACACACTGTCTCCTAAAGTCCTTGTTATAGCGTATTCTTCTGTATAAAACTTATTATCCATTACCAAGCCCTGAAGAATTATGAACTGCTCATACTCGCCGTATAACTGAGCTTTAT
>JAYEIA010000269.1:0-6439 GCA_034659855.1 Bacteroidota bacterium | reverse complement strand
CACTCTTTCCGGAACGTGCATTAAAGGTTTCAAGTGCGGCATATTGAGGCGAAAATCGAAGTAACATTTTGGATATTTGAGTCGGTGGATAATCCGCTCCCGTTAACTCAAAGTTTTGCAAGTCCATAATACCATCAGCTTTGAATTGGTCATATCGCTCGTTATCAATATCCGACAACTTGCCTTCAAAACTTAAATCAGTCTTTAATATTCCTTTAATTTTAGTCTCCTCCAACGGAACCAGGCTTTCTAAAGTTCCGAAATCAATTTTTCCGTTCAGCTCGCCTTTCAGGTAGGTATCTGCAGCAGTCATGGCTATATGAATTTGAGCATCGAATGGGTTTCCGGCTGTTTCAATATGTGCTTTGTTGATGTCTATGGTCATGTCATCGCCGGAGCCTTCCTCGGCTTTCACGGCAAGGTCAACTTGTATATTTTCTATTGATTCCGGGAGGTCCGGATAATTAAACCGACCGTCTTTTATAAGTAGATTTACCCCATAGGCCGGCATATTCATACCATTATAAGTTCCTTTGGCATAGCCTGTCATATTGAATGTTCCCGAAGTTTCCACTCCTTCCAAGTCTTTCTTATAAATGGCAGGAATCATAGAGAGAATACTTCTGAATTTAGTATCGGAAACGGCAAAAGTAACATCAGTAACAATATTGGTATCGGGCATTTCCACAGTTCCGTCAAAAGCCAATGCTATGGCATTCAGCTTAAATTTGTTTTCTTTAAAGGTGTATATTGACTGTTCGAGATCCGCATTAATTTCACCCTCAAATTCAGCTTTGGCTGAAGATAAATAGCGTACACCTTCCGAAGAAACTGTTATCTTTTGAATCCATGTTTTAATATTCAAATTTGTAATATCATCCGTCAAATCACCTTTGAGTTCAAAATTAAAATCCGACAGCTCGGCAAAAACATCCGATTCTTTGTCGTTATATATAATATCTGAATGCTCTACGGCAATTTTTTTAAGCTGTAAAACCATCGGGGCAGTATCCTCCGCCGGTTCTTCTTCTGCGACTTCGGGCTCGGATTCAGTACTGTCGGTAATCATTATGTCCCAGTTGGCCGTGCCGTCTTCCAAAACAATCGCATTTATTTTTGCTCCCGACAGGATGACCTTATTAATCTCAATTTGTTCTCCGCTAATGACACTCATCAAATTTAAGCCGGCTTCAAATCGGCGAAAGCGAATAAG
This sequence comes from Bacteroidota bacterium, assembly GCA_034659855.1. Classification (GTDB taxonomy): domain Bacteria; phylum Bacteroidota; class Bacteroidia; order Bacteroidales; family JAADGE01; genus JAYEIA01. The sequence goes on along the minus strand of JAYEIA010000269.1, from coordinate 5,226 downwards.
CGTATCAGATTCAAATGTATCAACGCCGGCCAATGACAGTTCGTCTAAGCGAATACTGAAATTCGGAAAATTCCGTATCAGGGATAATCTCACATCTTCAAATTCAAGCTTTGCATTCAGGTTCTTATTGGCTTCCTCCTTAATTGTTGAAACTATTTTTCCTTTAAAAGCAAAAGGAAGTACAATAAGCAAAACTATAATACTCGCAAGAACAATTCCCGTAATCTTTACAAATTTTTTCATATTATTATTGTATTGAAAAAAATTAACAATGTTTTATACAAATATAGGATTTAAGAATTTGAAATTGGAAAGTTCTTTCAATAAAAATATATTTTTTTAATAAAAAAGAAGGGTACTCGACTTCAAACAGAATTGTGCACCGGTTTCCGTAAAACAGTTTATTGACTGCCTATAAAAAAATTCGACAAAGAATAATAACTTAAGAGAGATTATAAAAAATGTTAGTCTTTGCTTACTTAATAAATAAGAAAAAACCTGTTCCGATAAAGAACAGGCCTCTTGGTGAACCCGACAGGACTCGAACCTGTAATCGTTTGATTCGTAGTCAAGTGCATTATCCAGTTATGCTACGGGTCCCAAATTCGACCGCAAAGGTAAAATATTTATTGTAAAATAATGAAGTTTTATAAATATTTCTTAATCGATAACTTGTGAAATACTTTGTTAAAAAAAGAGACTAATACGAAAATTATATTAGTCTTAAATTTATTTATTATGCAAAATTATTATTTATTTAATTTTGCAAGTCGGGCCGTTGCTTTTACTGTTGTAATTTTGGTGAGAAATCCAATACCCAAAATAGGTTTTTCTACCTTTGTTTCATACTGAGGATAAAATACAACATCATATCCGGGATTTTTTTGCATTAATTCGTATAATGCGTAATTGGCTGTACGATCTGCAACATAATTTCCAATTACAGGAATACTTGCAATACTTATTGCTGTAGAATTTCCTACTATCGTTCCCGTTTCCTGAAGGAACAGTCTGTCAAAATCAATTCCGATAATTTTTTTTGAAGTTGCTTCAGCTGCTACTTGTTCCGAAAGCGTAAAATCAGCTTTGTTAAGTTCGACTTTAGTATTTGCTTCACGCATACTTTTGTTTAATGATGTGCAACTTGAGAAAGCTACAACTGCAATTACTGCTAAAATGATAATTTTTTTCATATTATAAAATTTTATGATTAAATTAATATATAAACAAATTTATATATAATAACTTTGAATCACAAATTATTTTTGACGAATGGAATTCAGCCTTTTTAAAAAATAATAATAAAATAATTACGAAAAAGTTTGTTATTTCAAAATTTATTACGTATTTTTGAATATGAATATCTTTAATTAAAATAAAGAGATAGTAATTTAGTCTTTTTGGTTAATAATTTGGTTTTTGTGCCTCGCCCTCGGGCGGGGCTTTTTCTTTGTTAAAAATTATGTTTTTTGGCATCTTATGATTTTTTGAGCATTCCTTTTTTAAGCTTTTTAAATAATATCTTTGTGTTGAAAATTTGGTTTTGTCGTACGCATACGGCAAGTTCAATACAAGATAATTATAAACAAAAACCATGGATAATACTGTATACACTGCCGGAAACAAGGGCGGGAGAGTGCGTTCTGATTGTTTTGTAACCTACAAAAAACGTTCAGAAGGCGGTTGCCGAATAAACATCAAAAGCAAAGTTGCCGTAATGTTTGGCAGCCACATCAAAGCGCTTGCTGAAGAAATGCTCGCATACTTCGAAATTGAGCATGCCGAACTAAGTATAGAAGATACCGGTGCCATGGATTTTACCATAGCTGCACGAATTGAAGCGGTGATTAACACAGCACACCATACCGGGAAAGAATTTTTGCTCGACCAAATTCCCCAAAATACCACAGCGTCCACCAAGGAGCAATTTCGTTTTTCTCGCCTGTACTTGCCCGGGAATACCCCCAAGATAATGCTGAATGCCGGCATTCATAAGCCCAATGGTATTATTTTGGATTTAGAAGATTCCGTAGCTTTTAATAAAAAATCGGAAGCAAGGTTGATTGTCAGAAATGCTTTGCGTTCAGTGAACTTTAAAGATAGTGAACGCATGGTAAGAATAAATCAATTACCGACGGGTTTGGAAGATCTCGATTTTATTGTTCCGCATGGCGTAAACCTTATACTAATTCCGAAATGTGAAAGTGCTGACCAAATTCGGCAAGTAGAAAAAAAAGTCAATGCATTGCAAAAGATTTCCCATTCAACAATCCCCGTATTTTACATGCCAATTATTGAAAGTGCCTTAGGTATTGAAAGGGCTTTTGAAATTGCCTCTGCTTCCGAAAATGTAGTGAGTGTAGCCATTGGATTAGAAGACTATACTGCTGATTTGGGAGTTCAACGCACCAAAGAAGCCACAGAATCGCTTTATGCCCGAATGCGACTGGCAAATGCTTGCATAGCAGCAAAAGTTCAGCCTATAGACTCCGTTTTCTCCGATGTGGGTGACGAAGAGGGCTTGAGAAAAAATCTTCAAATCTCGAAATCTTTAGGATTCCAAGGCATGGGATGCATTCATCCGAGACAGATAGCAGTTATTCATCAAGAATTTGCCCCCAAACCGGCTGAAATTGAAAAAGCCCTCAAGATAACAGCGGCTTTCAAAGAAGCTGAATCTAAAGGCTTGGGAGTAATTTCAATTGGCTCAAAAATGATTGACCCGCCGGTAGTAAAGCGTGCACTCAGGACGGTACAATTGGCAAAAAAATTGGGTCTTATTTCAAACAAATAAAATAATTCGTTGAGGCTTTCCTCAGGTAAAGTTTCAAAAAAAACATACAGCATTATGGCAAAATTAATTAAAAATGCAGTAGGCAGAGCGGTTCCCACAGAATTGAACGGTTTTGAGCAGACTCCGTTTAAAGGCGTAGGGAAATATATCCCTCAAGGAAATAAACAAGCCCCAAAAATTTCCACTTATGCCGATTATCCTTCTAACGGGGATAAACGAGCAAAAGATTTGAAAGATGCCTTGATAAAAGCCGGGTTGAAAGACGGAATGACTATCTCGTCGCATCATCATTTCAGAAACGGCGATTTAATCATGAACAAAGTATTTGATATTGCCCACGACATGGGTATCAAAGATTTGGTTTGGTTTCCCTCCGCATCTTTTCCCTGCCACGAACACCTTATTCCGTATTTGGAAGACGGTACAATAAACCGCATTGAAGGAAGTATGAACGGCCCTCTCGGGAATTTTACCTCGCAGGGAAAAATGAAAGGAACAGCAATGTTACGTTCCCATGGCGGAAGATATCAAGCGGTACAAGACGGTGATATTCAAATAGATATTGCTGTAATTGTTGCCGCATGTGCCGATCCTTTCGGGAATGCTAACGGATTGTACGGCGATTCGGCAAGCGGACTGCTGGGTTTTGCACTGGCTGATTCCGAATATGCCGCAAAATCTATGGTCATTACGGATAATATGGTTGAATTTCCGTGTATCCCATGGCAAATTCAAGGAAATAATATTGACATCACTTTGGAAGTAGATAAGGTCGGTGAACCTGAAAAAATTATTTCCGGAACGACGCGTATCACGAAATCGCCCGACAGGTTACTGTTAGCTGAAATGACGGCTCAATTTTGTAATGAAGTCGGTATAATCAAAGACGGGTTTTCATTCCAAACCGGTGCCGGGGGAACATCTCTTGCGGTAAGTAAGTATTTCAATGATATTATGTCTGAGAAGAATATCAAGGCTCGTTTTGCTCGCGGAGGCAGCAATAAATACTTAGTAAAAATGCTCGAAGAGGGTAAGGTTGATTATATTTTGGACGGCCAAACATTTGACCTCGAAGGGGTTCGCTCAATGAGGGATAACCCCAATCATGTATGGACAAGTCCCTTTACCAGCTACAATTATCATGGCAAAGGAAACTTCGCCGGAATGGTTGATGTTGTCATATTGGGAGCCACCGAGGTGGATATAAATTTTAACGGAAATGTTGTTACGCACTCCGACGGCAAGCTGCTGCACGGTATCGGGGGCTGGCAAAATTGTCTTATGAGCAAGACGGTTATTCTGCCCTTGCCCCTGTTCAGAAACCGCATGCCGGTTATTGTTGATGAGGTAACAACTATTTGCGGACCCGGTGAGCTGATAGATGTAATCGTTACTGAACGAGGTATAGCCGTGAACCCTAAAAGACAAGACTTACTGAAGAAATTACAAAATTCGGAATTACCGATTAAAACGATAGAAGAACTGAAAAATGAAGCAGAAAGCATGTGTGGTGTGCCCGACAAACCGAAATTTACGGATGAAATAATTGCCGGAATTAAGTGGGTGGACGGTACGCTTATTGATGTTGTGCGAAAAGTTCAGGAATAATATCTGCCCGATTAAACGTTTAATTAAACGCTTTCGGGTTTAGGAAACGCCGGAAGGTTTTGAAACGCCGGAAGCATTTTTTAGCCCAAAATAAGTACAGAATAAGTAGTTGAACAAATAAAAACGACACTTATATGTTTTGTTTAATTTAGTTCTGTATTTCAGGCGTTAACATAATTTTTAATTGTTCATTATTAATTGTTCATTATTAATTATTCATTACTTAAAGGCAAATATTATGAGAAATATTTTAAAAATCCTGAGCATAATTAGTATTTTGGTTCTTCCTGCTTTTAGTCATTCATGCCACACCGTAAAAAACAGTTCGTCCGAGCCGGAAGAAAAATCCGTTTCTATTTCCGGAGTTGCTGTTTATACAACAAGTTATTGCGGTGGCACTCGTCCGCCGAAATATATTCTTGAGCAACACAACAAAAAAAGACAACTTGCCGACACCCAAATAAAACTGACCGGTACAAATTCCAAAGTATTCACAATCAATACGAACGACTCCGGCTATTTTGAAGTGCAATTGCCCAAGAATCAATATCAATATTTTTTAACTCCGGGAGTAAGAGATACAAATGACGAAATCAAAGGTCTTACAAGCCCAACCGGCAAGTTATTTGATACCTCCTTCGGAAATATTGAAATTATCGGAGATACTGCCGGTTTAGAACTTCTCTTTCATATACCGTGTAAAAAGGAGTCGATTTTAAGACCGTAGAAATATATTAGCCCGTAGTCTTTTTCAGAAGTTATCTGTTTCCTGTCATTGGGCCCGGTCTATGCCTTTTTAGTTGATAAATTCATATTTTTCATTT
>JAYEIA010000268.1:0-6440 GCA_034659855.1 Bacteroidota bacterium | reverse complement strand
TCAACTTTATAATTTTTTAAACTGAACTCATTATTTGTTTTTTACATGTTTTTCCAGCCATTGGTGTTGCTCCCACAGCAAGTGCAAAATAGATTCTTTAGCCCGGTAACCATGGCTTTCTTTGGGTAAAATAACCAGTCGTGCCGGAGCTCCCAAGCCCTTGAGTGCATGAAAATATCTTCGACTTTGCAGGGGATGTGTCCCGGAGTTATTATCGGCTTCCCCGTGAATTATGAGTAAAGGAGTTTTCATTTTATCGGCATGCATAAACGGCGACATCTTATAATAGGTTTCCGGAGAATCCCAGTATGAGCGTTCTTCTCCCTGAAAGCCAAAGGGCGTAAGTGTTCTGTTATAAGCTCCGCTTCGAGCAATACCGGCGGCAAAGATATTGGTATGCGACAGAAGGTTTGCTGTCATAAATGCCCCGTAAGAATGCCCTTCAACCGCTACTCTGGCCGTATCAATGTAACCGGCTTCATTTAAAGTGTCAATAGCCGCTTGTGCGTTAGAAATAAGTTGTTCAATAAAGCTGTCATTGGGCTCCTTACTCCCCTCTCCCACTATTGGAAATGCAGCATTTTGGAGGACTGCATATCCTTGGGTTATCCAATAAACCATTGAGCCGTAATGTGGGTAAATAAATTTGTTGGGGTTTGAAGTTGTTTGTGAAGCACTGCTTCTGGTTTTATATTCTCTGGGGTAGGCATGAATTATTAAAGGAAGTTTTTCTTTATTTTCCCTATCATATCCCGCCGGCAGATAAAGCGTTCCCGAAAGTTTGAGTCCGTCGCTACGTGTATATTTAATCAGTTCTTTGTGTGCGGTTTGTAGGGCTTTGAACGGATTTTTAAAAGAAGTTAGCTTTTCAGGTTTAGCATTCTTGTATATATTTCTGAAATAGTAATTTGGAAATTCTGAGGCCGACTCAATCCGAACCAAGAATTTTCCCGACTCAATATCAACAGATTTAATAATTGTCTCCAGTTTTTGAGTATATTCTGAGGTGTAGATATTTTTGGTTTTACCCGATTTTATATTTAATGAATGTACAAATGGGAATTGACCCTTCTCAGAATACCCCTCACCAATTAAAAATGTCTTGTTGTTTTTCAAAAACAGAACATCCAAGCCGTATTGATTTTTTTTGAGAACGAATTCTCCGGGCTCGCTGTATTTGTCCTGATAATTTCTGTCAAATAAGACGGTTGGCTTTTCGGCTGAATTGCCGGGGTTAAAGGCATATGTTTTTGTATTTCTTGTATCTCGCCAATAGTCATAGGCCACGGCAAAGTCATTATTACACCAACTGATACTAATATATCTTCCCCTGGTTTTTAACAGCTCTTTAGGCGAATTTTCAAACGGCACCTTTTGTTGATATATTATATCTCGGTATTCAACCTCAATTTTTGGGTCTCCTTGATCCAAAGCCACCGCCCACACCAAGGTTGCGGGTTTGTCTTTTCTCCATGAAATTTCCCTTTTTCCTTTATGCACCGCCATAAATCCTTTAGGAAGAACTTCTGTCAATGGTTTTTCTTCAATTATTTTTACGGGAAAACCGGCGGAGGATTTGATTTCTGTATCCACCGGGAAACGGTAATATGGGACAATGTAAGAAAAAGGCTTTTTAATTGTTGTGAGTTTAACATAGTTTCCGTCCGGCGAGAAATCCACCCGGCGGTACATGGCACTTTCACCCCACTTCTCTTTGGTGCCGTCTAAGTATACTTTATAGAGTTCTGATTTAGCCAATTGTTCAAAATTAAATTCATCATCAGCACTTGTTAACAAATCTTTATAGGTTCTGTTTTGAGCTTTCTCTCCGGTACTTATCATTATTTGAGGTCCCTCCGGAATGCTGGTATCGGTATCAATAAGCGGATTTTTATTTTCAGGGATAAATTTCACCAATAAGGCCTCTTCATTTCTGAACCAAGTAGCAGGCGAGCGTAATGCAGCATTAAGAACAGGCTCTGTTAGTGGTTTAGCCACAGCTGTTTCAAAATCGAGAAACCAAAGTTGGACTCCGGTGTCTTTAGTAATTGTAAAAATAATTTTCGTTTCATCGGGCGACAGTCGAATATTGGCAATTTGAGAGTTTTCAGGATAGCCGGAAACTTTTTTTATTGTTCCGGTTTTCAAATTTTTAATTTTAAGATTGTTAAAATAGTTTACTCGAGAAGAAATGCTTGTTTCGGGGTTAATTCTCAAACCGGCCAAGCGCAATTCTTTACCCGATAATTGAGTTATCGTTTTATAGTAATCCAAATAACGCAAAAGCATATACTCGCCTTTGTCATCAACGAGAACCAAAGGTGGTCTTTTAACGTCAACCAATTTTACGATTTCTTCGGGAGGGGTCTGATAGTTTGTTTGCTCTTGCGCAAAGCATACTTGTATAAACAGAAGACTTAAAATGCTTAGATATAAATATTTCATAGTTCTTGACTTTAATATTTTTGAGTTGTTATTTATAAACTTAAAATTTAATTATAAATTGCAAATGATTAAATTTTTTAATCGACATTAATTTTTAAGGAACCGGCCCAAAGTAAAAAGATACCATCTACCCTTCTGTGGGTACGGGAACTCGACACTACCACCTTGAGTATATTTAGTATTTAAAATATTGCTTATTGATGCTTTTAGTAAAATCCCGGATTTAGTTTGATATCTTACGGCAGAATTATATAACACCTTTGGAGGTATTTTGAAATTCAAATTTTCATAGATTACCCCTCCTAAAAATTTTGTGGTGATGGGCGAATATTGTTCGCCGGTATATTGGGCAGTGAAATTAATTGTAAACCGGTTTTTTATTGCCCGAATCGGATAAAAATTGGCAGAGATATTTCCAAATATTGCCGGGACATTATTTACGGTATTATTTGTTACCCCATAATCTTGATAAGAGGATACATATAAGCAGGTTAGGTTGGCATATATCTTTACCGAAGGGGATATAAATTTTAGTTCATTTTCGATGCCGTGAGAATTTAGCATTCCGGCATTTTTATATCGGGGGGCATCCCCGGTAGCTCCGGGTACTCTGTAAATAACATCTGTAAGTTTGTTATAAAATCCATTGAGATGAAATGTCAGTTTATTATTCAGAAAATTAAAGGCTGAGCCAATTTGAAATGAATTAAGGTTTTCGGGTAATAAATCTATCGAACCTTTATAGCTGTTCAGCCGGTTATGTCTGTACCAATACGGTGCATCCACAAACGATTCTGCATAGGATATTTTAAAGTTTATTCTCTTATTCGGGATGTATATCATGGCTAATCGGGGACTCCAATCACTTACATTTGATGACTTAAACCTCGATTTGAAATTGTACCTTAGTCCCGAGTTGAAAATTATAGATTTAGAAATATTGTGCTTCATTTGGGTAAACACTGAATAGTTTTGCTCCCGGCCGGGGGTCATTATACCGTTTATTGCAAAACTCGGAATGGTAATGCCCTGCATTCCCTCTTTGCTTAAAAAGTAGCTGTCGTTTAATTTATTTCCTTCTGCCTGAATACCTGTTATTAATACGCCGGTACCGAGTTTTGAGGCATACTTCTTTTTTGCCGACAGCAGTAAACCGGCATTGTATTCCTCCCATCCGAGTGCTGCTGACATAGTATCTACGGGCGATACTATCAATAGGCTTTCCGAATTGTAATGGTCAAAATAGAGGTTTGATTTTATATTAATACCTCTGAAATCATCGGTATATGTGAGACCTATATGCTGCGACTCAGTACTTAAACCTGGAGAAACTCCCATGAAAGACTTATACAAATCTCGGTGATAGACTTCCCCGGTCTGTCCTCCGGCAGAAAAGGGTTCTGTGTATCCCCCCCTTCCTGAATTTGCAAATATTTTTATTTTCTCGGTGCAGTACTTAAAACCTATATCACTGCTGTAAGGAATATTTATACTGCCGATATAAGCCTCTCCGCTTTGCGGAAATTCTGAATAATCTTGCTCTTGCGGGATATGGATTTGCTCTCCGTCAACAGAATATAAGTTTGCCCAAAATAAGAAGCTTTTATTCTTTCCTACAGAATTTCCATGAACAAGGCTTATGGACAATTGACCAAAATTACCCATGCCAATTTTGGAATTTGTTCCGACGACTTGAGAGCCTTTTTTTGTAATAATATTAATAACTGCCGTAAGAGCAATATTGCCGTACAGTGAAGAAGCCGGTCCTCTTAATACCTCAATTTGTTTTATTTTGTCAAGGGAAATACTGTAATCCGGGTTTTGTGAGGAATAAATTCCGGAATTTAAGCGATGCCCGTCCTGCATAATTAGTATCTTCTGTTGAGACGAAGCATAAACCCCTCGCATAGCAATATTTATTTCATTATGATCTTGAACCGAGCTTATTCCGGGAACAAAGGTTAATAATACTTCTTTGAAAGAATTGCAACTACTCTCCCTAATCATTTTTGCACTAATAATGGTTATCGGAACAGGAGCTTCATTGGGCAGTTCCTTTTCTAAAGAAGCTGTTACAATAATTATTCGTTTCAACTGAGAATAGGATATGGTATCAAAATCTATCCGAACAGTCGTGTCAATTTGAGAGTGAACACTGAAATAAGTTGCAATAAAGATGATAGAAATAATAATTTTTTTTCCCATGCGTTATGTTTTTGTTATACCCAACCGCTATCAAGATGATGATTAAGAAAATTAGTTATTTTTGTTTTGTTTTTCTTTGAAAAATTCTTGTATAGCCTGAGCTACGGAATAATTTTTCAAAGAGAAACAGGGCGAAAAGAACGGCGAAGCCCTCACGAACACAATAAAATTATAAAAATAAGAGTGAGTAACCATTTTATTTTCATTATATTGATGGTGGTTGAGTATTAATAAGGGCATAAATATTTAACAGGTAAGTATTGTTCTTCCAAACCAACTAAATGTTATAACCTTACAAAATTCATCATAAACTAATGCTGTTAATTCTTATAAATATAAAGTATATTTTGTAATTAACCAAGTGATACTAAATTTAAGGAGAAATTTAGTTTAAGGAACGGAAACAAAATAACTTCGCCTACGCTATCATAATTTATTTTGTATCCGTTCCTAAATTGCGAAAAACTATACTTTAACAAAAAGCAGACTTCGTCTGTTTTAATATTTTAAATAGCTGAACTCCTTTAATATAAAGGTTGCTACATGATTTTGCGATATAATTGGGCGCAGGCATTATTTGGAGAAAACCCAAACACTTGATAGTGAGATAGATAGTAATAGCTGTGAATTTGTTTCAAAATTTGTTTTATCAGGCATTCAGGCACTTACAATTATACACAATATCCATTTTTTTATATTAAAACAGACGAAGTCTGAAAAGGTATTTAAGAATCCGGTCTAAAAAGTATGTTCTATTTTAGCAAAACAAGTTATATGCTTAATTACAGGGCTTTTATAAATTATTTAATAATTAACTTAAAATTCTTATTTTTAGTACTTTAACTTTATAAACGTTCAACTTTATAAGTTTTTAAACTGAACTCATTTAATAATCGTACCGACTTCTTTCCTTTTTATATTCCACGCCTTGAAATACCGAAGACTTAATGTAGATTCTAAAGCTGTAGCTTTTAAGTTGTCCAAAAGGTACCACAGTCATACTCATTGCCCAGCAGTGAAGGTCTCTGCTTATACCGAGAGAAGAATAAACAAATTTCTTTCCGCTGATATCGTAATCCAATCTTGAACTTAAAGACCACTTAGAGGTTAATGTAAAACTTCCGGATAGATTTATTGTTTGGCTAATATCCTTAACATATTCTTGTGTAGCAGCCAAGTAATTATTATTAATCCCAAGCCGGTAGTTCATACTCAGGTTCCACGGAATATCAAAGTCGGCATACGGTATTTCAGGTAAACCGTAAGGATAGTAGTAATTTGGGACAGCAGCTTGTGCTTCATTATCTTGTTTTGATTGCGAGAAATCTTGGGATTTGAGAGAGCCCGATACAGATAAGGTTGCGTTTTTCAGCCGCACAATCTTTTTGTTTTTCTCCCACTCAAAAGTATTTATACGAACGCCGGAAGAATCTCGAGCATACGGGTCAAAAGAGGCATTGAAATTTAGACTTACGTTTTTATGTAATTTCGTATTTGCCGTTATCCTCAAGTTACTCCAGTTTAATGAATCGGCTGCTAAATTGTAGGATGTAGAGAAATCAAACCGCTTCAACAGTACAATTTTCTTTTCTCCGGTTACGGTATCTTTTCTATTTCTTACTTTCATTTCAAAATTATTCCCCAGGCCAAAGGTTATATTTCCTGATTTGCCTGAGCCGGGGCTGCCGTATATCCCATTTTGATAATATGAATAATTCACTGTATCGGTTTCTGTATAATACTCTCCGTAATATCCCCATCGTTCATGCCCGAAATCGGGGCGATATGAA
>JAYEIA010000267.1:0-6532 GCA_034659855.1 Bacteroidota bacterium | reverse complement strand
TACCGGGCAATATGAATTATCTTCCCAAAAGCCTGAAATAACAACTTATTATTCACAGCAATTAAATGACAAACTGTTTTATGTTTTAAATTATGAGAATGCATACATTGTCATAAGTGCAAATAAAAAATATACACCGATAAAAGCTTTCTCTTTTAATTCTCGAGTAAATACAAAAGAAACACAACAGGAAATTGGTATGATCGATATCTTAAAAGCAGACTATAAGAATTTTAACAGCTTTTTAATAAAAACACCGGGAGCAATTACCGAAAATAAAAACAAATGGGAAATACTCTTAAACGAAAAATTAAACCTCAAAAGCACAAGTGATCAAACTTTTGGTCCTTATTTGTCTTCTGTATATGGGCAAACATGGTATTACGAAAACGGAAACCCTGTATATACCACAAATTATTATACTCCAAACCACAACCCTGTTGGTTGCGTTGCATTGACTTTTACTGAAGTAATGAGGTATTATGAATGGCCGAGAAAAGGAACCGGTTCATATTCTTATTCAGATAATTCCGGAAGTACCACCGGCTCATTTCAGGCAAATTTTGAAGAGGATTATTATAATTGGTCCTTGATTCCGGATGAATATAAAGGGCAAGAAACTTCCGATGAACAAAGAAGCCAACTCGGAAGACTTGCATTTCATGCAGCTGTATCAGTTAATATGGAATTTGAATCTAACGGTTCCACTTCAAATATTAATAGAATACCTCATGCTGCATCATCATTTTTTAGATATTCAGCAGAGTATTTAGAAAAATCAGAAAGCAATTTCTGGACAACATTAGACTCAAATATGCATAATATGTTACCTGCACAACTTGCTGTTTATACCTCTTCGGGAGCAGGACATGCCATAGTTTGTGACGGAATACAATACATAGGTAATGAAAAATATTACCACCTTAATATGGGGTGGTGGGGTGATGATAACGGGTGGTATCAAATACACGAAAGTTTTAATGCAGGAGGATATTCTAATGTTACTGCTGCAGTTTTGAACATGAAACCGATACCGGAAATAGATGACAGCCCAAAATTTAATTATGAAGATAAAACCGTTGCACTTGAATGGTATTATTCAAACAAGATAGTTCCTGAAAACTTTGAGCTTCAAATTAAAAAAGGTACAGATGATTGGTTGACTCACACCGATACAATTACAACAAATGAATACATATTTCAAGCAGATGATGACTATGATTATTCAATTAGAATTAGGGCTAAAGTTAATAATGAGTGGGTTGAAAACTCTTGGTCCAATATTATTTCATTCGGTCCCGATGATTTTAATACTCAAGGAAATGAGGAGTTTACAATATACCCCTCTGTGCCAACAGATAAAATAAAAGTTAGTTATAAAAACCTTCCGGGCTCTACGGTTCGTATTTATGATTTGTGTGGGAAATTAGTATATAACAATAGTAATATAATAACTCAAGAAGAATTTTCTGTAGATATATCCGGTTGTAGTAAAGGCTTTTTTATTTTACAAATTGTAAATGATACAGAAAAAAAAGCTGCAAAGTTTTTAAAACTGTAAACTAACGAATATGAAAGGGCAATATATAAATTTCCGAAAATTTAAAGTAATATTTATTATTATTTTTCTTATATATCCTTTTGTAAACTATGCTCAAATTTCTGACAAAGAATTAATTAAAATAACAAAAAGCTACATTAAGTCTGACCAATTATTTAATGATTTTCAAATTAATTCAAAAAGTACAATAAAATCAATAGATAGTAACAAAGGTGAGTTAATAGCTTATATCTCAGAATTAAAACCTACAGGATTCATAATACTGGCTCCTTCCAAAGAATTATATCCTATAGTAGGATATTCAAACGAGAGCGAATTTAATTTCACAGAAAGTGAGAACAACACCTTATTAAATCTTATAAAATCTGACTTAGGTTGCCAACTTTATACTCTTAAAAATACAAAACTCTCAGAAAAACAACTGCAAATTATTGAGAGGAATAAAAAAGAGTGGAACCGGTTAATCAAGTACAAAGGAAAAAATACAAAGGCCGACCATCAATACGGACCAAATTTGTCCGATATATGGGGAGGAGTTAACTGTAAGGATGAAACAGGAAGCTATGTTAATGTCGGAAACCGTTATACTCCAAATAATTATTCGCCCGGTTGTGTTGCAACTTCAACGAGTCAAATAATGCACATGTTTGAGTGGCCTCCCGTAGGACGCGGAGAACACACAAATGAAGATAATTCAGGAAGCTCAACGGGAGATTATTATAGTGCTTTTGGCAGGAAATGGTACGACTGGGATAATATGTTGGATGAATATCACAATTTGCCTTCAACTCCCACGCAGAGAAATGCAATGGGCGCATTGGCATATCAATGCGGAACAGCTCACAATATGGATTACGAATATGACGGTTCTACGGCTAATATAATTAATTCGCCCTCGGTACTCAGTAATTATTTTAGATTTACAGGTCATCATGAAGACCGTTCATCATGGACCGATTTTTGGCCGAGAATGCGTGAAAATATCGAAGCAGGATATGCCGTCCAACTTGCTATCAGAGATGTTAGTTCCGGGGCAGGTCATGCAAATGTATGCGACGGTTACAGATATGACAACGGAGACTTGTTAGAAGATTATTATTATCACATGAATAACGGTTGGTGGGGTACTTGCAATGCTTGGTATCGTTTACTTTCGACATTTAGTAATTGCGGATACGATGCCGTTGATGCCGGCGTTTTTGATATACTGCCGGAGCCAATGTTTGAAGACAATGTAACTTGGGATGCTCACAACAGCAAAACTTTTACGATAAGTTGGAATGTGAGTAAGCATTTAGATTGGGATGCTTTTGAATTGCAGGAAGATAAAGATAACAGCGGAACTTGGACAACTCTCAGCAATAATATAACAGATACTTTTTATGTTCGTACCGTGCCTTCTGAAGGTGTTTACAAATATAGAGTAAGAGCAAAATCAAGCGGAAATTTTTATCTTGACAGTTATTCTGAAATTTTAAGAGTTCCTGTAGAGAAAATTGTATATCTGAATTTTGACGGAGATGATTCCTTTTATTTGAAAGATAACCAAGAGCCGGAATACGGAAACATTACTGACCGACTTGATATCTCCAATAATTGGACTATTGAAACATGGTTTGAAATTGACAGCTATTCAGGTAGTTGGGACGTAATTACAGACAGAAAAACAGTATTCTCAATGTATCTGATTGATGACTCAAACAGTGATTTTGCTGTTCGCTTTGTAGCAAGAGACTCTAACGGAAATATTATAGCTTCTTTGAGTTCTGAAACCAACTCAGATTTGTCTTTTCAGGAATGGATACACATTGCAATATCGAGAGACGGAAGCACAACAAAAATGTTTTTAAACGGAATTGAAGTTGCTCAAAGTACCGATACTGACTTTAGTTTATCGGCAACAACAAATGCATTAAATATAGGAGCAAGATATTGGAGCGGCTATGAAAGATATATTGACGGCAGAATTGATGAATTAAGAATTTCAGATATTGCAAGATATAATTCTAACTTTTGTCCCGACAGATTTTATCGTTATCAAAAAGATGACAATACTCGTGTTTTATTGCATATGGATGCTTTTATCGGCGATGAAATAAAAGAATATTCCTATAATTTTATTAATCCGGTACTTAGGTCATCAACAAACGACCCCGGTTGGAGTTCAAGCACATGTCCAATAATTATTAATGAGCCGGAAGATATTTCTCTTTGCGAAGGGAGTGCAGAGTTTTCTGTTACAGCAGTTCAAACAAGCAGTTATCAGTGGCAAGAAGATTCCGGTTCAGGTTTTGCCAACTTATCCGACGGCGGAGTATATTCAGGTTCAACAACCACAGTTCTCAGTATCTCTGATATTGCAGGAATGAACGGATATAAATACCGATGCATCGCAACCGGAAGCAGCATAAGCCTTACACAAGATTGCAGCAGAGAAGCCTTGTTGTCCGTTTACCCAACCTGTACTACATGGGACGGTTCAACATGGAGTAATGGAGAACCTGACTTGGATATGTCAGCGGTTATTGCCGGAGACTATACTCTATCCGGTGATATTTCTGCCAAAGAATTTACTATTTTGTCGGGGTATAATGTTATTGTGTCGCCAAACTTAACACTGACCGTTCAAAATGATTTTGAAAATCACGGGACAATACTTTTACAATCCGATGCAGATAATAACCCCACAGGAGCTATTACTTTATACGGTTCGCAGAACAATTACGGTACTATGACAGCTCAGCGTTTTATCACCGTTCCCAACCCCGGAGTATGGGGGAATTGGCATTTGGTAAGCCTGCCGTTTGATGAAAGACCTACGGTAGAAAGCTTATTTTCAGGAACATATCATATATATCAAAACATTGAACCTGATTTTGCTTGGCAACAACTTTCAGGTTCAGATAAATTACCCAATAATGAAGGATTTTTGGTACAACTTGAAACTACCGGACAAACCATTGAATATTCCGGAAATTTCGGAAACGATACATACTCAAGTACGCTGCCACTAACTTCGGGTTCAAATTTAGGATGGTTTCTATCTGCAAATCCGTATCCTTCTCCAATTGATTGGAATGCAACAACCGGTTGGACAAAAAATAATATAAGAGAAACAATATATACCTTTGACCCGATAAATAACGGTGGTTCAAATCAATACTCCTCATGGGACGGAACAGTAGGAACGTATAGCGGCTCTCGATATATAAATGCTTTTCAGGGATATTTTGTACAGGCAATTGAGGATGGAGCTGAGTTAGCTTTGAACAATAATGTAAGAGTAAAAAACTCCGATGTATCCGGAAATTATTTAAAAAACGATATTGAAGATATTGTAAAATTGGAAGTAATTGATCCCGGCGGAAAAAAAGATGAAGTTATAGTTTATACCGGAGAAACTGAATCGAAAAGCATAAAAGTTGCTGCTCTTGATAATTCTGCTCCTAATTTGGCTTCAATAGACTCGCAGGGAAGGTATGTCATTAGGCGATTATCGAAACATAAAGCTACACATAATGTTCCTCTGTCATTAGAGTCCGAGATCTATGGTGAATTTAGTTTTTCAGTCGTAGATTTTAATGAAACAAATTATGATATATTCCTGTCCGACAAGGAGGAGGGAGTTTCGTATGAAATAAGAGAGGGTTTTAATTTGAGTTTTGAAACTACAACTAATATAAACGATAGATTTGAATTGATATTTACTTCCGAAGCAAGTTCGAGTACTGTGGAAATTGAAAGTATAAAAATATACTCATCTGTGAATTCAATACATATTTTAAGAACAGAAAATTCACCTATCAGTATATCAGTTTATTCAACCGAAGGAAAACTCATGGAAACGGTCAGAAGTGCTGATAAGAATATTACAATTTCGGGCTGTAAAACAGGAGTATATATTGTGAGAATTACCGGAACTGATTCCGTAGAAACAAGAAAAGTATTTGTAAAATAAACTAAGTCAATGACAGATAAATATTTAAATACGATAACAAGCTTTTTGTCAGGAGAACTTTCCGAGAATGAGAGAGAGAAATTTTTCAGAAAAAAAGAAAAAGACAAAGAGCTGCAAACGGCTTTTGAAGAGATAAGTCAAATGTGGAATTCTTTTGCAATTCCGGAGAATGAGTTCGATAAAGAACGAATTATCAAACTAATAGCCCATAAAATATCAATTCATAAGAAACAAAAAGCAAACAAGTTTCTATATGCTGCATACAAATATGCCGCAGTTTTCACCGGACTTATAGTTATTTCAATATTTGTTTTTAATGACCTGAGAACTGTGAAAACAATTGAAAACAAAACTGCCGATGTTCAAACAGTTACTTTACCCGATAATTCTGTAGTTAGTTTAAATTCCAATTCAAAAATTGAATACAATAATTCAAGTCTTAGGAGATTTAACAGGGAACTAACCGTAGAAGGAGAAGCATATTTTGAAATAGAAAAGTCAGACAATAAGCAATTTTTTGTTCATACCCCTGATTTTGATATTAAAGTTTTCGGGACAAAATTTAATGTAAGAACATATAACGGAAACGAATCTGTAGTTTTGACAGAAGGAAAGATTAGTATAAACAAATTCAAAAATCAAGACTCAGAGATAGTAATGAAACCCGGTGAAATTGTAAAATATAATAGTGAGAGTGATAAATTTATATTAGAACCGGTAAATTCAAATATTTATCTTTCGTGGCTCTCCGGTAAGTTGGAATTCGACGATTTTACATTGTTTGAATTAGGCGAATTGATTAAACTAAGATATGATAAGGAGTTGGTAATTAATAATCAAGAAATTGCCAAAAAAAGAATAAGTGGTTCAGCTCCTTCCGATGATATTAAACTCATCGTAAAAGCTCTTGAAACAATATTGAAAAAGGAAATAATTGAAGAAGATAATAAAATAATAATAAATTAAATTAAATTAAAATGAGAAAAATTATTCTGTTAACATCTCTTATTTTT
>JAYEIA010000266.1:0-6535 GCA_034659855.1 Bacteroidota bacterium | reverse complement strand
TTAAATTCATCAGTTCTGTAGAGGAGTCCTACATCAATCCCTCTGCCGTCGTTGCTTTCGTGGTGCACAATTCCGTACTTTGCTTCACAAAGCACTTCGGTCTTACACAAATCTTCTAAAACTGTTTTATTTTCGACCTCAGCAAGAGCGATAAATTCCGGTAATTCATTAATATTAACCAACTCAATGACCCGGCTTAGATTCGATAATTTTTTTTGATACCTTTTAATTGTCCATTTTTTTTCAGACTGCGGTGTAAAGTCTTCATCCATTATTTGAGGATCATCAACAGTATCAAATAAATTCTCAACATTATAAAACATAAATGTGGAATTTTCTTTCTTATTATACCCCCGCTCTTGAGCAACCGTGGCACAGTTGAGATAAAAAACAGACAATAAAAACAGTAAAATCGGAGTTTTATTTTTCATAACATTCAAATTGATTTTGTATATTGCTCGATAATTAAAAAAAATGCTTGTTAAATATAATTTTATACATATTACTATGAGAACATTCACTCTCTTTCTGCTGTCAGTACTGTTATTTGGTACTGCAAGCTCACAGATTGCACCCAACACCTATTTGGTGAAATTTACGGATAAAGAAAATTCCGGATATTCCTTAGATAAACCGGAGGAATTTCTAAGTACCAAAGCTTTGGCACGTAGGCAAAGGTACAATATTTCTCTCAGTGAGCAAGATTTACCCGTTAATAATACTTATGTAGATTCCTTAAAATCTATAGGTTTTGAAATTTATGCAGTTTCAAAATGGTTCAATTCAGCTGTTTTATTTACCGAAGACAGCAGCTTAGTTAAAAAATTAACTATGCTTGACTTTATATTACCCGAAACGAAGACAGAACGAAAAGACAAGAAAAAAGTAAAGCAAAATAAACTTGTAGATTTGGAAATCGACTATAAATTGGGAGACAGCTTGGCTTTTGAATATGGTTTAGGCAAAAATCAAATTATGATGTTGAACGGTCAATATATGCACAACCGAGGATATACCGGAAAAGGCATAACTATTGCCGTTTTAGATGCCGGTTTTCTGAAAGTTGATGAGTTACCCGCCTTTGACAGTCTTCATGCCAATAATCAAATTCTTGGTTTCAGAGATTTTGTAGCACGAGACGGAGAAGTATATGATGATGACTCGCACGGCATGCAAGTCCTTTCGACAATCGGAGGCAATTACCCCGAAAAACTCGTGGGCACTGCTCCTAAAGCCGACTTCTGGCTGCTGAGAACCGAGGACGAAAGCTCCGAATACATTGTCGAGGAATATTATTGGGTCAGTGGTGCTGAATTTGCAGACAGTCTCGGAGTAGATATGATTCATACTTCACTGGGATATAACGATTTTGACGACGGAATAAACAGCCACAGCTATGATGACATGAATGGGGATGTCGCTCCGATTTCAATTGGAGCAGACATTGCTTCGAGTAAAGGAATACTTGTAGTAACAAGTGCAGGCAATGAAGGCAATGACCCCTGGAAATATATTAGTGCACCGGCTGATGCCGATAGTGTGCTGTCTGTAGGAGCTGTCGGTTCAAAAGGTCAGTTGTCGGGCTTTAGCTCCCGAGGGCCCAGTGCCGACGGAAGAATAAAGCCGGATGTTATGGCACAAGGATCATTCGCCTTTGTTCAGGGCAACCACGGAAGCATTACATTTAGTTTCGGGACTTCATTCTCAGGACCAATTATGGCCGGTGCTGTTGCATGTTTGTGGCAGGCACACCCAACGTTTTCGCCTCAAGAAATTATTGAAGTCGTAAGAAAAAGCTGTCACCAATACGAAAAGCCCGACGGAGACTTCGGATACGGTATTCCAAACATGGCCTATGCGCACGAGTACTTGAATGAGCTAAAAAAACAGGAAAAGAAATACAAAGATAAAAAACCGACGCTTGATAAATAAAGATTTTAAAAATAATCGGTCTTCTATGCTCCCGTATATAGCTTTTATTGCTGTTTTACTCGCAATGATAATAACCTATGACAAAGCAATATTGCACATTTCGCTGAACAAGTTTCACACGGGAGTTTCAGATGTATTTTTCAAATACTTCACCTACGCCGGAAACGGCGTAATGATTGCTTTTGCAGTTGTCATACTTTTATTTATAAATTACAGATTTGCTGTCGGACTCACCATAGCCGGAATTTCCACAGGTGTAGTAATTCAATTTCTTAAACGCATGGTATTTGTTGATTATCATCGGCCAAAATATTTTTTTGAGAATATTTATCAATCTTATGATTTATATATTGTTTCCGGTACCCAACCGGCACTCCACCATTCTTTTCCGTCGGGTCACAGTGCGGCGGCCTTTACTTTGTATTTCTTTCTTGCACTCCTCGTAAAAAATAAATTGCTGATAGCTGTATTCTTTGCATTTGCTGCATTAGCGGCTTACTCAAGAGTGTATTTGTCGTTTCATTTTACCCAAGACATACTTGCCGGCTCAGTCATTGATGTTTTGATTGCTTACGGGGCCTATTTATTGATAAATAAACTAAAGCATGCAGCATTCAACGATTCTTTGCTCAAATTAATAACCAAGAATTCTTAACTATCTTCAAAATTATTTTTTTTTGATGCTCAAATTACAACACTTTATTCCGGTTTTTATATTTTTTGCTTTAGCCTGTTCCGATGCAAGCAAAAAAACAGCAAAAACCACTTCCGAAACCAATTCCTATGCACAACTTTTCGATATTGACAGTAGTGAAACACAAACGACCATTACCGTTTATACCGAATCGGGAGATGCCGGCACAACGTTTCAACAAGCAAAATTCGGAAAAGATAACGGGAATAGCCGGCAAAATTATATTCCCAAATCTATCAATCGCATCGTCTGCTTATCCACTACACACATTGGTTTTTTGAAAAAGCTGAACTATGCAGATAAAATTGTCGGTATTGCCGGACAAAACAATGTGTTTGATGAGAGTATCCAAAAAAGAATTCAGCAAAATAAAGTAGCAGACGTAGGCTATGAGGGCAACCTGAACTGGGAAAGAATTATTGAATTACAGCCGGATTTAATTACAAGCTATCAAATTCCGGGAGTTCAAACCAAAACTGTTGAAATGGCCAAACGTTTTGGAATACCATACATCATCATTAATGAATTTTCCGAACCCGACATCTTGGGGCAAGCGGAATGGATAAAGGTTTTCGGAGCGTTGACCGGTTCAAAAAAAAGAGCAGACGCTCTGTTTAATCAGATTGCTCTCAGATACAACAACTTAAAGCAAAGCGTTAAGCAGGCCGACAAGCGACCCACAGTTTTTACAAATATGCCTTGGAAAGGAACTTGGTATGTTCCCGGAGGAAAATCAAATATTTCGAAACTCATCAACGATGCCGGCGGAAAATATTTGTGGGAAAGCGAGAAGTATTCCGGCAGCAAGCCCAAAAGTATAGAGCAAATATTTATAACAGCTGAAAATGCCGATTACTGGTTAAATCCCGGGCAAGCAACCAAGTATTCAGACATTGAAAATACCGACTCAAGACTAGTCGGGCTGAAGTGTTATCGAACCGGTAAAGTTTATAACAGAACGGCAAGAGTGGGTTCTTCGGGCGGAAATGATTATATGGAATCCGGTGTAGTCAATCCGGACAAAGTGCTTTCTGATTTAATTCAGATTTTGCATCCTGAATTATCCGACGGGTACTTGTATTATTATGAGCCGTTGAAATAGCTGTTTTTATTTTAAAAACCCCTACTCTCCCTCAATAACCGTACGAATCAGAGCAAAAACAGCATAATTGATCATATCGAAATAATTGGCATCCACGCCCTCAGAAACCAATGTTTTCCCTTGATTGTCTTCAATCTGTTTTGTTCTGTAAATTTTCATTAATATAAAGTCAGTAAAAGAACTCACTCGCATTGATCGCCAGGCCTCTCCGTAATCATGATTTTTATTCATCATAAGGCTTTTGGCCTCAGAAAATATCTCATTGTACATCTCTTTCACGGTATTATTTTCTTCGGAAAGTTTTTCGGCCACTCCCAGCTTGGTTTGTATGATGGCCATTATACCATAGTTAATAATTGCGATGTATTCGCCGGTCAAATCCTCTTCAACCTTTTGTACCCCCTTAAGCTCTATACTCCTGATACGATGTGCTTTAATGAATATCTGATCGGTAAGAGAAATCGTTCGCAATATACGCCAAGCGGTGCCGTAATCTTCCATTTTTTTTAAAAATAAATCACGACAGATTTCGACAATCTTGTCATACCGGGAGGATGTATCAGGCATATTCTTAGATTTTTTCAATGATTAGTTCTTTAATAATTCGAGCAATATCAAAAAACAATGTTCCTTTTGTTTTTCTCGGCGACATAGGATGCCGCTTTATCTCGATAATACTCGGAGGCTTCGCCTGAAATATTATGTAAATAATGAGAAAAGTAGACCTGCCCCTTCCCTGTTGTTTTTAGGAGGTTGAGCGAGTCCTTGCATTTTATATTACTGTATTTTTCCACCGTGGATAATGATAAATTCTAAGCACTAAGTGCTTTTTATTGTTGCTTATGCATTTCTATAAAATTAATATATTCAGCAAGTTATTGAATTGCCAATATACAATTATTTTTGCATGATTACTTAATAGGCTTTTGCAAATACGACACGCCTCGTCGAGGGTTTGCCGGTTACCATGCATTTGCCCTCTTCATGTTCTGCATCCATAGGAATACATCGAACGGATGCTTTGGTATCAGTATTAATTTTCTCTTCCGTTTCGGGGGTTCCGTCGTAATGTGCCAGAACAAACCCGTCGCCGTTTTTAATCAATTTCTTAAACTCATCGTAAGTATCCGCTTTGTGGGTATTTTCGTTTCGGAACGTTAGTGCTTTAGAGTATATATTTTTCTGAATGTCTTCAAGTAAAGCTTCAATCGTTTTTTCAATCCCTTCAATCTCATAAATTTTCTTTTCAAGGGTATCTCTTCGGGCAAGTTCCACTGTCCCATTTTTCAAATCACGCGGACCGATAGCCAAACGAACGGGTACTCCTTTGAGTTCATATTCAGCAAATTTATGTCCCGGTCTGTGCGTATCTCTGTCGTCAAATTTCAGACTAATTCCTTGGGCATCCAATTTATCCGAAATTATTTTTACCGTCTTGCGGATATCCTCCAACTGTTCCTCCGTCTTATAAATCGGAACAACCACCACTTGAATCGGTGCCAATTTAGGCGGCAACACCAAGCCTTGATCATCGGAATGTGCCATAATGAGTGCTCCCATAAGTCGAGTTGAGACTCCCCAAGAGGTGGCCCAAACAAACTTTTCACTGCCGGTATTGTCGGTAAATTTTACATCAAAAGCCTTGGCAAAATTTTGACCCAAAAAGTGAGATGTTCCGGACTGTAAAGCCTTGCCGTCCTGCATCAGTGCTTCTATGGAGAGCGTATCCAATGCACCGGCAAAACGTTCGCCCTCGGTCTTATGCCCTTTTATTACCGGCATGGCCATCCACTTTTCGGCAAATTCTGCATAAACATTAATCATTTGAAGTGTTTCGGCTTCGGCTTCTTTACGGGTAGCATGAGCCGTGTGACCTTCTTGCCATAAAAATTCCGCCGTTCTCAAAAACAGGCGAGTTCTCATTTCCCAGCGGACAACATTGGCCCATTGATTCACCAATATCGGCAAATCTCTGTAAGATTGTATCCACTTTTTATAGGTACTCCAGATGATGGTTTCAGAAGTCGGTCGTACAATTAATTCCTCCTCCAATTTTGCGTTTTCATCAACTTCGATGCTGCCGTCTTCTCCTGTTTTTAAACGATAATGCGTAACTACCGCACATTCTTTGGCAAAACCGTCCACATGGCTGGCTTCTTTGGCAAAATATGATTTAGGAATAAGTAAGGGAAAATAGGCATTTTCATGGCCTGTATCTTTAAACATCTTGTCAAGCTGTGCTTTCATTTTTTCCCATATGGCATATCCATAGGGTTTAATTACCATACTTCCTCTTACTCCGGAGTTCTCGGCTAAATCTGCTTTCTGAACAACTTCATTATACCATTTGGAATAATTCTCTGACCGTTTTGTGATCCCTTTTCCCATGCTTTGGACGTTTATTTGATTTATCTTGCAAAAATATAAAAATTTACCTTAAGACTGAAAAGGATGTCAAAATAATGACTCATATTTTTTAGGTTTAGGAACGGAAATTAAATAACTTATAACAGTTAAGCCACGCTGCGGCGTGGCTCTACTTTACAAAATTTGCGAATAGCATCGCTATTTAGTGTTTGAACGGAAACTCTGTAATGCAAGTATAACAGTAGTTTCATGCTTATTTTATATTTGAATGTTTTTGTCATTAAATAGTCATTATATTGTCATTTTCAAAAACTTATAAAAAATGATTATCACCGGCAACAAAGCAAATGACAATAAATGACGATTATTCAAATTCAAAGACAACACTATAAGTCTGTGTATCTGTCAATTATACTATTCCGTCCAAGCACTAAGTAGTT
>JAYEIA010000265.1:0-25321 GCA_034659855.1 Bacteroidota bacterium | reverse complement strand
GCCAATTTTCAAATACCGGGATGCTGTCTTTATATTCAGCTTCGGTTCTGAAAATACCTTGTGCCGATGCCTGAAAAACACCGCAAAACAAAAATAAGACAGAAAAGATAAAAAGTAATTTTCGCATAGCTTTTGTGTTAGAACCCGCAACAAATATACAAAAGAATTCCATAAACGGAAGCAGGCTACTGATAAAGTCGTAGGTTTTATCCGGTTATCCGTGCCACTGCCTCTCGAACCACTCCACCGTTTGAAACGGTGGTACGGGTTGTAAAACACCTTTTCAAAAGATTGAAACCCTGCTCCCGTGCGGTGTTTTCTCCACACAGAATTCAAACGGATACAATAATTACGGGTTGGTTCCTGTGGTTGTAGATGATGTTATCTATGGCTTTATTTTGTCTGTTGTCATGTTACCGTTCATATCATATAATATATCTGCATTATATACTTGAGCCCGGTCTAAAAAGTATGTTTTATTTTAGTAAAACAAGTTATGTACTTAATTAGTAGGGTTTTACAAATTATTTTTCAATTAACTTAAAACTCTTATTTTTAGTACTTTAACTTTATAAACTTTCAACTTTATAACTTTTTAAACTGAACTCATACTTTAAACGGTTAATAATTTCACCTTTACAAAGCGTGTATTTGCTGAATAGCAAGATATTGTACATTATATCATTGAATAATTAAACCATTTAATATAACTCTATTCAGTTTGCCTCTATTTCGCTGTATATCAGATTTTTCACTTAAATTATAAGTAAAAAAATTTGGGAAGTTTCTTTTTTACTTTTGGAATAACCAAATTAAAACCATAGCATTGCCCTTGAAAAATAAAGCAAAATAAACCCATTTGAACGATGCACAAACCACACCCATTTCATATACCCGTACTCGGCATAGGATACTCTGCCGATACTCCCGTAAAGGTTGCCCATTACGGTATCAACTCAGTAATGTCTCTTGTTGATGACATCTTGCTTGAAAAATTGCGCGCGATGTATTGCCGAAAGTTTGAAATTCCTTATCAAGAAATTTCCTCTAAAATTGAAGATTTCAGGGCAAAAAGAATCACATCCTATCTAAACCTGGTCAATGATATCGTTTCAAAAAAAATAGAGACGCTCAGAAAAGACTTTTCAAATTCTGTTGCCGGTTCGGAAATCAACAAATATATTGAAATGCTGCCCGAACGCTCTGAGCTCAGAAACGAATTTCTGAAACTAACAAAAACAAACCCAAACTTCACCAAAATTGAAAGCAAAATAAAACAGCTTTTTCAACCCGGAAGTATTGATGTTAATATAATGACAAAGTTGGATAAGGAAAACTATTCCGGCAAAGAAAAATTAAACCGAAAATATAACGACGCCCATGCCGCCCTGAGAGGTTTTGCTCAAAGTAATCTCAAATCTTCATTGGTGTTTTCGGCCGGTATGAATCCGGCATTGTACAGCTACCTTGAGGAGTTTGATGACTTTAAACCCAATGCTGACGGCGAAATTCATAAAAAAATTATCATTAAAGTAAGTGACTATCGCTCAGCGCTCATCCAAGGAAAATTTTTGGCTAAAAAAGGCGTATGGGTATCGGAATACAGAATAGAATCCGGTCTCAATTGCGGCGGACATGCATTTGCCACCGAAGGACAATTGATAGGCCCCACCTTGGAAGAATTCAAACAAAACAAAAACGACCTTATGGTTTCTGTGCATGAGGTATTAACCCGGGCGTTAGAATCAAAAAATCTAAAAGCCCCTGAAGAACCGCTTCCGCTTAAAATTTCGGCTCAGGGCGGCGTTGGAACAAACGACGAGCAAGAGTTTCTGCTCAACTATTACAATCTCGACTCTGTGGGTTGGGGATCTCCGTTTCTTCTGGTTCCCGAAGCAGTTAATATTGACAACGATACACTTTCCAAACTAAAAGCGGCCAAAGAAAAAGATGTGTACTTGAGTAATATTTCTCCCTTAGGTGTACTGTTCAACAACCTTAGGGGAAACACAAAAGATAAAGAAAAGAAACAAAAAATCTACCAAGGAAACCCTGGAAGCAGTTGCCCCAAGCGGTATTTAGTTTCCGATAAAAAACATTCCGAAAGAAGCATTTGTACGGCATCTCGGCAATATCAACAAATTGAAATCAATGAATTAAACCAAAAAGACATCTCTGAACAGAATTATGCCAAGGCTTACAATGCCATTACCGAAAAATCTTGCATTTGTGTAGGTTTAGGAACCTCCGCTTTATTGGCTAATGACTTGGACAACAAAATTGAGGGCAAGGGCGTATCGATTTGTCCGGGGCCCAATATCGCCTATTACAATAAAACAGTGAGTTTAAAAGAGATGACCGGTCATATATACGGTCGAACAAATCTCTCAGCCCCCGACAGACCAAATCTGTTTATCAAAGAATTGAATATATATATTGAACATTTGTCGGACAAAATAGCACGCACAAAGGATGCTTTTTCCAAAAAGCATAAGAAACACCTGATAAATTTTGAAAAAAACCTTAACCACGGTATTTCTTACTATCAAGACTTAATGAATGAAATAACCGAAAATTTTAAAGATTCAAAAGAAGAGATACAAGCCGGCTTAAATAACAGCAGAAAAAACCTGCACCAACTCGGAAAAAGAATTCAGCAACTTTTTGAGATTGCCCAAAAAGAAAATGTTGAGTCGTAAGACGACGTATAAAGCTATACAGAACGTGCCGGGCTTTTGATCCGGCACGTCAATAATACACCTCATTCCACCTAAAAAAATATCGGGATACCATATTTAGCTTGGTATTTTGAAAAAAAAATTCCATTTTGTAAATTAAAGTTTGAGACGACAGATTAGATTTGTTACCGGATGTTTAGCAAATAAAAATCGGTAAAATAAAATCATTGAATAAAAACTCAAGCAGAATTTTCAGTTAAGTAGTTGAACAAATAAAAACGACACTTATATGTTTTGTTTAATCTTATATTTCAGGCGTTAGCAAAATTATTAATTGTTCATTATTAATTACTCATTACTTATGGGGCTTGACTATAAAAAAATATTAACAAAATATTGGGGCTATCCGGATTTTCGTCCGGGGCAAGCCGAAATTATACGCGCTGTAGGAGACCATAAAAAGGACACCCTCGGGCTTTTGCCTACCGGAGGGGGAAAGTCAATTATTTTTCAAGTGCCCACGCTTGCTCAAGAAGGCTTGGCTTTGGTCATTACGCCGCTCATCGCTCTGATGAAAGACCAAGTCGAAAACCTCAATGCAAGAGATATTAAAGCCGCCGCCGTCTATTCCGGAATGACTCGAAAAGAAATTGACATCACCCTGAACAATGCCGTTTTCAATGCCTACAAATTCTTGTATCTTTCTCCGGAACGCTTAGGAACCGACCTATTTAAGGAGCGGGTTAAGGACATGAACATTTCCCTTATTGCCATAGATGAGGCACACTGCATCTCTCAATGGGGTTATGATTTCAGACCCTCCTATTTGAATATTGCTGACATACGAAAACTTGTTCCCGATGTACCGTTTTTAGCACTAACAGCCACTGCCACTCCCGAAGTAGCTGACGATATTCAAGAAAAACTTGAGTTCAAAGAGAACAATCTATTCAGGCAAAGTTTTCGACGAGAAAACCTCATATACGTGGTGCGTAATGTGGAGGACAAAAACAAATACCTCCTGCGTATTGCCCACCGAATGCAAGGCACCGGAATAGTTTACGTCAGAAACCGAAGAAAAACCCGAGAAACGGCCCAACTGCTTAGCCAAAACGGTATTTCAGCCGATTATTTCCATGCCGGAATTGAACCGGCTCTTAAAGACAGCAAACAAGCGCAGTGGAAAAACGACAAAATCCGTGTGATTGTATCAACCAATGCCTTCGGGATGGGAATAGACAAGCCCGATGTACGCTTTGTGGTACACCTGGACCTGCCGGATTCTCCCGAAGCCTATTTCCAAGAAGCCGGTCGAGGCGGACGAGACGGGAAAAAAGCCTATGCAATTCTGCTTTACAACAAAACCGATAAAATAAATATCGACCGCAGGACACAAGCCAATTTTCCGAAAATTAGTTTTATTAAAAAAGTATATCATTCTTTATTCAATTTCTTTGAAATACCCGTGGGTGCCGGTAAAGGAACGATTCGTGCTTTGAGCATAAAAACATTGGCCCAAAATTTCAAATTGCCGATTTTTCAGGTGTACAGCAGCATGAAATTTCTAAAAAATGAAGGGTATATGGATTTTACCGAACAGGATTTTGCGCCTTCTAAAGTTAATTTCATCATCAGAAGAGACGACTTATACAAATTTCAAATCAAACAATCGAAATTTGATCCGTTCATAAAAATGTTGCTACGCACCTACTCCGGTGTTTTTTCAAATTATGTCAGTATTGATGAAGCTTTTCTGGCAAAAAAAGCTCAAGTTAAACCCGAAGTCATCAACAACTATTTGGAAGCTTTGCACGGCATGGAAGTCATAAAATATATTCCGCAAAGGAAAACCCCCTTTATTGTTTTTACCGAAGAGCGTCTTGAAAAAAACAACATCAAAATTTCAAAAGAAAACTACCAAGAGGCCAAAGACCGATACATGAAACGCATGAATGCCATGCTGCACTATGCGGAAAGTACCGCCAAGTGCCGAAGTCAAATATTGCTGGCCTACTTCGGAGAAAAAGATACTGTTCGTTGCGGCGAGTGTGATGTTTGCAGTCGCAGAAATGAGCTGAATCTGAGTACCTATGAATTCGACTTGATTTTGCAAAACATAAAAGGACGTCTGCAAGAAACCGAATTATCGTTGGAAAAAGTTGTTGATGCATGCAACAGCAAAGAAAATAAAGTTATAAAAGTCATTCGATGGCTGCTCGACAATAAAAAAATTGAATACACCAAAGACAAAAAATTAAAGTGGTCTAAATAAGTCCGCTGATTCATTCCGTTAAACAGTTATAATTTGCAACTCCAAACCACCGGATATAAACAGAGAAAAGTACTCATAAAAATAATTACACGAGCCTTATTGCTGATATTGCCGGTATATGCGATGTGGTGGGCTTATACAGAATACTTTCCGCTGAACTACAACAGCCCGACTCCAATGCGTTGGCATTTTATAAAAACAACTCTCGACGAAAAGAATATCCGTCCGAAAATCAGTAAATTATTTTTGGGAGAATCACGACTCAATGCGGCGGTCAATTTCAATAAAATTCCGAATTCATATTCTTTTGCCTCCGGTGGCAGTACGCCGATTGAGCTGTTTCATATTTGGAAGAAATACATCCGTAACTTCCCGGTTCCCGATACGGTTTTCTTATCCGTATCGCCCCGCTTTTATACCCAAACTTTTGCATTTTGGCCCTATGCCGTAAGAAGCGGATTAATTGACCGAGAAAATATGACCGGAATTATATCCGAGTATCATAAACAACCCAAGGATACGGTACTGGGGACTCTGCCGGCAATTAAATTTGCAGCTTATCAGCTTCATTGGTTTGGATATTATCAGCAAGACATCAAAAAAAATTATTTGTTCAGAGCCAAGCAGAAAAATCGGAACATGATACAAGATATGAAAGCTCGCCGGGGCGGAAGGTTTCACCCCGGATTAAAAGACTCCTGCAGTGCACTGAATTTTGAAACTAATTTGAAAACATTTAAACCGGCTCCGCTTCTCGACAGCTATTTCATAAAACTTCTCAAAAGTTTGAAGCGGAATAATTGCGAAACGATATTTCTTTTTTTGCCAATGAATAAAAGCTCATTCCAAAGGCTTCACCCTCAATTCGTGAATGATTATGAGAGATACATGCAAACTGTCCAAAATCGTTTTCCGAAATTTACCATCGCCCATAAAATATATGCCTACCCGGACAGCTTGTTTGGTGATGCCTCCCACCTCAACAGCAAAGGCAGAATAATTTATACCGATTCTTTGAGAGTGAAATTTTAATGTGCTTTTGAAGATAACCCCTCAAAACAGGCTTTGCATACGGTATTGGTCATCAAAATTATCAAAAACTTTTATTGCAGTAAGCTCCGGATTCTGAACGGCAAAAAAATCAGTATTCTCAGTATTCAGCCAGCTGTCCTGAAGCTCTTGGGTAATAATTACCGGCATGCGTTGTTTTGTATTGTGAATTTTACTCATTAATTTGTTGGCCGGTGTGGTTACAACACTGTAACTGTTATATGTTTCACCGGTATTGGCATCATTGTACGAAGCCCAAATACCACCCAAGGCAAAAGGTGCTTTTGCCGCAGCAGAAATAAAATACTTTTGCTTTTCTTTGCCTTTGGAATCCAACCACTGCCACTCATAAAAACCGTCAACAACCACCAAACACCGCTTGTTTTGCGATGCCCTGAAGGACGGCTTTTCATTTAAAGTCTCAATTTTTGCATTCAATGTATATTTCCTGACCAAAAGATCATTGGCCCAATGCGGAACAAGCCCCCAATAAAATTCCTGAATACGACTTGGAGAAGAATCTAAAATCACCGGCTGTTTCGGAAAAGAAAATCCATTCAAAATTTCTGCCGATTGATACGAATGCCCCAAATCAAACTTCGCTTCAAACCGATTTTCAATAGCCTTTGGTTTACTCACAAGTTTTGTAAAAAAACACATAGTATCAACACAAATCAATTATGAAAAAATAATCTTTTGTAGATTGAGTATGATGTTTGCAAACAAGCCTCGAAATCGGGTTTGATTTTAACAGATAGGGTTTCGACTACGCTCAACCTCCAAAAGTTTTAATAGTATATCTTTCATTATTAAATTGCAACGATAATAGGTTGCAAATTCTTTATCTGTCAAAGATAAAAAATTATAATCGGGTCAGATATTTTTTTAAAAAATTTAATTTCAAAAAATAAAATAGCTAACTTTGTTAAGTTTAGTTCAGGCAGTATTTACTATGAAAATTAATTTCTATGCATAATCCGGAATTAGAATTAGCCGAAAAATTTGTACAACTCACCAACAAAAATATTTTTCTTACCGGGAAAGCCGGTACAGGCAAAACAACATTCTTAAGATCGTTGAAGCACAAAGTGAATAAACGCTTGGTTGTTGTGGCTCCTACGGGAGTTGCAGCCATTAATGCGGGAGGGGTAACCATGCATTCTTTTTTTCAATTGCCCTTTGGTCCGGTGCTCACCGAACGAGTGGCCGGGCATAAGGTACACAACCCCAGTTTCAGGCAAAAGTTCAACAAACAAAAAATAAATATTATTAAAACGCTGGACCTTTTGGTTATTGACGAAATTTCCATGGTTCGAGCCGATATTTTGGATGCCATAGATGATATTTTACGCCGATATAAAAACAGGCATCTTCCTTTCGGAGGTGTACAATTGCTCATGATTGGAGATTTGCAGCAACTGGCACCGGTGGTAAAGCCCAACGAAATGCAAATGCTCAGCCCTTATTACAACTCAATGTATTTCTTCAACAGCAAAGCTTTGCAAAAATCGGACATGACGACGGTGGAGCTCAAGCATATCTATCGACAAAGAGACAATACCTTTGTTCAGATTTTGAATGAAATTCGTGATGATAAATTAACCGAAGCATCCTATAACTTATTACACAAAAGATACATTCCGGACTTTAAGCCCGAGAACAGTGAAGGCTACATCACTCTTACCACCCACAATAAATCAGCCGATACCATAAATGCCAAGCGATTAAAAGCCGTAGAAGGCCGATCACATGCTTTCGAAGCCAAAGTAGCCGGGCGATTTTCGGAATATGCCTACCCGACCGACTACAAGTTAGAACTCAAAGCGGGAGCGCAAGTTATGTTTGTCAAAAACGACAGCGCAGCAGAAAAAAGATATTTCAACGGGAAAATAGGAACGGTGGTGGATTTTGACGAAGACAACATTCTCGTAAAATGCAAAGGAGACAAAGAAATAATAAAAACCGGGAAAGAAACCTGGGAAAATGTAAGGTATAAAATAAACCAAAATACGAAAGAAATTTCTGAAGACTTTATCGGTTCATTTACCCAATATCCGCTGAGAGCAGCCTGGGCTGTTACTATTCACAAAAGCCAAGGGCTTACTTTTGAAAAGGCAGTAATAGATGCCAATGCCGCTTTTGCTCACGGCCAAACCTATGTCGCTCTCTCGCGTTGCACAACTCTGGAAGGTCTGGTTTTAAGTTCAAAAATTGAAAAAAGTGCAATAATTTGTGACCGAGAAGTACGAGATTTTAATAAAGAAGCAGAAAAAAATCAACCGGATGAAAATGAATTACATTCTGCAATCCATACCTACCAAAAAGAGCTCATAGAAGATTTATTCAGTTATAATCAGTTGCAATTCAGATTTCGAACGTTGGAAAAACACCTCAGAGAAAATGAAGACAGTTTTTCCGGAACAATCTCCGATACGGTTAAAGAAATAAATACCACGCCTTTGCCTAAAATAAACGGCATAGCAAGAGCATTCATAAAAGAAGTGCGTCTTATTTTGAATGACAACCCGGATGCGGAAAACAATCAAAAACTGACGAAAAGATTGACCAAAGCTGTGGAGTATTTTACAGATTTTCATCAAAGTGAAATCATCGACAAAATTGAAGACAGTAGTTTTGAAACCGACAATGCATCGGTCAATAAAGTTATAGAAGAAAGCTTGCAGTACTGTTTCTCCGTTCTCAATATTAAACAAAAAAGCCTGAACAGTTGCTCGCAGGGGTTTTCTGTTGAAAAATTCCTGAATATAAGAGCCAAAGCAGCACTGGATAAACAAAAGAAATCCAAAGCAAAAGTGAAGGTAAAAGCCGTAGAAACAAAATACCCGGAGCTGTATCAAGAATTAAAAGAATGGAGGCAAGTCGCCGCTGAATCCGACGATAAAAAAGCCTTTATGGTAGCCCACAACAGCACCCTGCAAGAAATTGCCAATAGCTTACCGGTGAGCACTCAACAGCTGAAATCAATAAACGGCATAGGGAAAGCAAAACTGGAAGAATACGGCGAAATGATTATTTCCATTGTCTCGGAATTTGCCGAAAACCATGATATTGAACCCAACCAAGAGACCCCGATCCTAATAGAACCCGTAAAGAAAAAAAATTGGCAGATTAGTTTTGAAATGTACAAGGAAGGCAAGAGCATAAAAGAAATTGCCGATGCCCAAGGCTTTGTAATATCTACCATAGAGAATCATTTGGGACGCTATATAGAAAGCGGCGACATAAAAATAGACGAATTGGTTGAGCCCGAAATTTCAAAACAAATTTCAGATTACTTCCAAAATAAACCCGAAGCCTTGTTATCTGATGCAAAAAGTGCTTTGCCCGATAAAATTAGTTACTCGGAAATAAAATGTGTTCAGCAACATATTAATTATTTAAATAAAACCGTTGATAATAAAAGCTAAGCTATTTGCAAGTTAAATTTGGTTGACTTTGGTATAAACTAAAGACACTTTCAGAAATTGAGTTAAAGTAAATACAATATTCAAAAATGAAGAACGAGCTTACAGATAATAGGGAATATTTTTATTGGCTGAAAGAAATCAAAAATAAAATCAGCACAATTACGTGCTACACTTTCTGTTAATTCAGTTCTTTTAGAATTGTATTGGGATATTGGGAAAGAAATAGCTGAAAAACAAAAGAATGCAGATTGGGGCAGTAGTTTTATTGAGCAATTTGCATCAGATTTGCGAAAATCATTTCCGGATATAAAATGATTTTTAAAAAGAAATGTTTACGCAATGCGGCAGTGGTATCTGTTTTATTCAGAACAATTTGAATTTGTGCCACAAGCTGTGGCACAAATTCCGTGGGGACATAACAGATTGATAATAGCAAAAATAAAAGCTATTGATAAGGCAGTATTTTATGCAAAAGTAACAACTGAAAACGGTTGGTCAAGAGATAATCTTGAAATACAAATTGACAATAATTATTTTGAGAGAAAAGGAAATGCAATAACTAATTTTGCTAAAATATTACCCGCTCCTCAATCAGATTTGGCACAAGAAACGATAAAAGACCCTTATCAGTTCGGTTTTTTGGGACTTGAAGACGATGCACTTGAAAAAAAGATTGAAAGAGAATTAACAAAACATATCACAGATTTTTTAATAGAATTAGGAAAAGGCTTTGCATTTGTAGGAAAGCAGTACCACATAAAAGTCAGTGCAAAAAATTATTACATAGATTTGTTATTTTATCATTTAGATTTGCGGTGTTATGTTGTAATAGAGCTAAAAGCAGGAATTTTCAAACCTGAATTTGCGAGAAAACTGAATTTCTATTTATCAGCAGTTGATACTTTGGTAAAAAGGAAAGAGGACAATCCAACAATTGGAATTTTACTTTGCAAGAAAAAAGACAGGGTTGAAGCAGAATTTTCGTTAAGAGATATAAACAAACCAATAGGAATAAGTGATTATCAATTAACAAAAGCAATTCCTGATAATATAAAAACAAAATTGCCAACAGTAGAACAACTTGAAAATGAATTAAGCGAAAAAGAAAACAAACAGAAATAGCGATAACATTATGCTTGAACTAATCGGTATTTTTTGTTGCTTATTCAGTAAGCAACAAAAACACAGCCTGTTCAAGGTACATATCCATTAAATTTAAAAATCCATAAATCCTTAAAGTTATGAAATATATTTTAATCGGAATTGCATTAACAGGGATGTTTTTCAACCTTACAGCCCAAAATAACGGTTCAAGACTAACCGACGAACAACGCCGAGAAGCATTGACTCGCCACAATAAATACCGAGCAGATGTAGGTACCAATCCTTTGGTTTGGTCAAATGAACTCGCCACAGAAGCCCAAGCCTGGGCCGACAAATTGGCCAAGAAAGGCTGTGCTTTTGAACACTCTAAAACCTCACACGGTGAAAACCTCTATTGGGCTTCTTGGAAATCTACCGCCACAGAAGCCATAAACAGTTGGGCCGAGGAAATAAAATATTATCACGGACAAGCAATAAGCTACAGCAATTATTCAAAAATGGGACATTACACCCAAATGGTATGGTACAATACCACAGAGGTAGGCTGTGCAATAGGCAGTTGCAAAAACGGCAGCACTATCTGGGTATGCACTTATAATCCGGCCGGAAATTATATTGGAGAAAAACCATATGGCAATGAATAGTTATACTGAACCGCCAGAGGAATTTGTATACACCCCGAGTATGACTACCGGTAACAAATCACATTATAAGTAATGATACAATTATTTAATGGTATAATGGTGCAATAATTTAACTGATTATCAGTAATATAACAATATTAAAATACGGGAAAATTTATGTGTTACTACTTATATTAATAAAAATAGTCAGGAGACTACGATATTACAGCTCATTTCTTAGCCGGCATACAGCAAATCATTTTTAAACGGAACCAAAGCTAAAGCCACCGCATGAGAATAGTAGTCGGCTCGAGTAATCGCATCAGAGGTGAGCAAGCCCACGGCACCGGTCTGTTGTTTGGAATTGTTTTTTTTGAATACCAAATCATCCGCATCGCCCAATTCCATACCCTGCTTTACGAGTTGAGCAATTTCAGGCGGCAAACTAAAAGTTGCCGTTCGAGACTGCCCACTCTTGTTATTCCCGATTATCGTAATCCAAGCAAAAGCTAGCAAACTTTTGCCAAGCTTTTCAATTCCCCCTTCTATCCCAACAAAGAAATCAGCAGCGGGATGAGCTTGCAAGGCGGCTTTTGCTCGATTCTCGGATCCTGTGCGTGTCTCCGCATCAGACATCGGCTGGTCACTCACGCCCGAGCTTGTCCCTACCGCTTTAATTTCAATCTTTTGCCCCGGAAACATCAGTTGAAAACCGGCTTGAGTGGCCTCTTTTTTTACCGGATTTTCAGAAGCTGTTATTATTTTAATTGTCATGACTTATCCTCTCGTTTGTTCTGCATACAAATTTAGGCATATTTGTACATTCAGCAAATTAACCGGCGTAATTTACACCTTATAATAACTTCACAAAAGACTCAAGAGCATATCCATACAAAAAAAATAAATTCTCCGAACAAACTGCAATTTAAAACATATCTCTCAAATGCAATCAGTCACCCGTGTCAACTTCCATAAAAAGAATCGAAAACCATAACCCAAAAAGTTGGAATTTTCCATAATTTTGATTAACATTGATACCTAAATAACCGGCAATTAAATGACAACTTATGAACAGCACAAACAAGATTATACAGCAACTTGAAAAAGAAACCGGAAAATCGTTCAAAAAAACAGTGTTTAATATCGACGGCTGGGTTTACGACAATTACGCCCGATACCAAACAGATAAGGACGGCAACATTATAAAAATAAAACTCACCAAAGCCAAACTTACCGAAATCCCAGAAGTTATTATTCAAATAAAAACACTCAAAGAGCTGTCTTTGGAAGAAAATAATATCAGTGAACTTCCGGAAAATTTCAGTCAATTAACGAACATTCGATTTTTAAATTTAGCTTATAATAAATTTGTTGTATTCCCGTCATTTGGGGGAGTAATGAAAAATCTGGAAACCCTAAATCTGAGCGGCAACAAAATTCAGGTAATGCCCTGTAACTTGAAGCACTTAACCAATATTCTGGAACTTGATTTATCGCAAAACAAACTAAAAACCATACCGTCGTGCATAAAATCATACAATAAACTATCGTACCTCAACCTTTCACAGACCGAAATAAGCGAATTGCCTGCGAAATTCTCCGAGCTAAGTAACCTGCAAGGTTTGGATCTCAGTAATAACAAATTTGAAGAAATTCCTGCGGTTTTGAGCAAACTGAATTTATACCGATTATATTTAACCGGCAACCGGTTAAAAACCATACCTAAAAATCTGGCCGACAACAAGAAACTTGAATTTTTGAATTTAGGTTTCAACAGAATTTCACTTTTACCGGAACACATCAAAGACTTTAAAAAATTAAGAACCCTGGCCGTAGATTATAACGATCTTAAGGATATTCCCGAATCCTTCGGAGAATTAAACAATCTGAGAAAACTGGACCTTGCCGGAAACAGTTTCAAAACCATACCCCAAGCAATTTTAAAATTGCAAAATCTGAGAGAACTCAACCTTATCGGAGCAAACATATATGAACTTCCCCAAGGTATTTATCAACTGAAAAACCTGAGTGTTCTTCTGCTTATGAGTAACAATATTACCCAATTGCCAAGCAATTTATTTTTACTTAAACATCTTAAACATTTAGAATTAGGATTGAACCATATCAATAATATACCCAAAGAAATAAAAAACCTTAAAAACATTGTTTCCTTATCGTTTGCCGAAGGAAATACAATAAGTAAAATTCCGGACGAGATTCTTAAACTGAATCAACTGGAAGATCTGGATCTTACAGGCAACAGCATCCGCATACTGCCCCAATACATTACCTGGAGCAGATTGCCGATTACCACCGACACCAAAGGGAAGGGAATAATTTTGGCAGATAACCCCATTGACGATCCGCCCTATTCAGTAGTTAAAGAAGGGAAAGCAGCCATTATTGACTTTTTTAAAGCTCAAAAAAACTAACGGCTTTGAAGCAATTGCTTTAAACTAACAGTAATTTTAATGGATAAACACAGTAAATCTCAACGCAGCAAAAATATGCAAGCGGTAAAATCCAGTGGCTCAAAAATAGAACAACTTCTTGGAAAAGCGATGTGGGCCAAGGGGTTAAGGTACCGAAAAAATTATAAAAAAGTATTCGGTAAACCGGACTTTGTCTTTATAGGCAAAAAAGTGGCTGTATTTTGCGACAGTGAATTTTTTCACGGGAAACATTGGGAAACAAAAAAACATAAAATTAAATCCAATCAATCCTTTTGGTATAAAAAAATTGAACGAAATATTGAACGGGATATAGAAGTAAACACATTTCTGATAAAAAATAATTGGACTGTTATCAGATTTTGGGGAAAAGAAATTAGACACAATCCTAAGACTTGTGCCGAGATTGTTGAGGCGAATCTCAAAAAAAAATAATTTTTTTATAAGCTATAAAGTACAAAATATGAGTACAATACAGAAATTAGAACTACAAAATACAAACTTTTTTCTAACAAAAATTTGCAGGTAATATTTTTAGTATTACATTTGCAATCTGAAACAATTACGGTCCGTTAGTCTAGGGGTTAGGACGCCGGGTTTTCATCCCGGTAACAGGGGTTCGATTCCCCTACGGACTGCTTTTTCTTTGAATATAAAAAATTAAAATGGCAACTCATAAATCAGCAATTAAGAGAATACGACAAAATAAGGTTCGAAATCAACGCAACCGTTATGTACTGGTTTCAACACGTAATGCGATGAAGAAACTCAGAAGCATAGAAGATAAAACTGAAGCAGAAAAATATCTGCCGGAAGTTGTCGGAATGGTTGATAAATTGGCAAAAAAGAATATTTATCACAAAAACAAAGCGAGTAATTTAAAATCGCAACTGGCTCGATTTGTAAATTCACTTTAAGCCGTTTAAAAAAAGAATTTGAGAGCTGTTGTTTAAACAGCTCTTTTTTTATTCATAAATATAGTAAAACCGGATGGTAAGCTTTGAAGAATCAATATTAGGGAACCTAATTGTACACAAAGTTGGCAGCAGGCACCAAGAAGACGGTATTCAGTTTTCAGAAAAACCAACAAATATTAGCGGGAAAATAATTCGAGACCTCTTGTTGAATTATTTTCTATCCTCATTCAAAGAGGAATCTTTTCGGCATTTTTTCCATGACACCGATCTGGATCTCAACGAAGTTTACAACTACGCTCGTAAAATATTTGAAGATGAGCAGTCATTAGCTGAACAATCAAAAAATTTGGCAAAGCATCTTTACGAAAATTCAGATCACCCCAAAATACAAGCCGGCGAATTTTACACCGTAATAATTAAAAATTGCCTGATAGAAGATGAAATAACTGACGCCATAGGAATATTCAAAACCGAAAACAAAGACAAGTTTCTCAAAATTGAAGAAAAGGAAAACAATTTCCTACCCAATTACGAAGAAGGAATTAATATTAACAAACTGGATAAAGGCTGTTTGATTTTTAATACTGAAAAAGAAAATGGTTACCTTCTAAAAGTAATTGACAATACCAATAAGTCAAAAGAGGCACAATACTGGACCGATAAATTTCTAAAAACCAAAGTTCGGGAAGATAATTATTATCATACATCGTCGTACTTATCCATGTGCAAAACATTTGCAGATAACGAACTCAAAGATATTGAAAAAACAGACCGCATGGCATTAAAAAACGATGCCTTTGAATATTTTTCAAAAAACGATGAATTCAACAGCGAAGAATTTGCCGAAGAAGTTATTGCAAATGATGAAATCAACGAACGCTTCAAGAACTACAAAGAATCATTTGCTGAAACTCACCAAGTATCAGTTTCTGAAGATTTTGACATATCCGGAGGGGCTGTAAAAAAACAAAAACGAAAATTCAAAAGTGTACTTAAATTGGATAAAAATTTTCACATTTATGTTCACGGAGATCGAAATTTAATTAAAAAGGGTTTTGATAACGAAAAAAATAAAAACTATTATACCATATACTTTGATAAAGAGTCTTAATAAAATTATAAATCTTAATAGACAACTATTAAATAAATATGCACGATTTTAACAATTATATTTGTTTTCTGCCTTGATTATTAAAACTTTATTATTAAATTTGCATTCTTGGAAAAATACTTATAACCGGGGGACAAAATTAAGTCCCCTGTTTTATTAAATAAAAATGAAGACAGAAGATATAAAATCGGTTACTAAACAAATAATTTCGTCAGAGGAATTTGCCGAAAAAGAGATGTTTGTAGTAGATATCAAGTTAACAGCCGGTATCAATATAGGAGTAACTGTTGATGCATTTAAAAATGTTACCGTTGGAGATTGCTCTCTAATATCGAAAAAGATTCATGAGCATTTTGAAGATTCTATTGACAATTACAATTTGGAAGTATCTACAGCCGGGCTCACCAATGATTTTAAAGTAAAAGAGCAATACAAAAAAGCTTTGGGAAAAGAAATACGAGTAATAAAGGCCGACGGCAAGCACCCCAAAGGAATATTAAAGTCTGTAGATGATGATACAATTAATATTGAAACGTACAGTAAAAAGAAAAAACAAGAGACTAAAGAAACAATAAATTTTAAAGATATTAAATCTGCAAAACTTGTGATATCGTTTTAAAAAAAATATAAAATGGAAAACGTAAACTTAAAAGATACTTTTTCGGATTTTAAAGAATTCAAAGACATTGACCGGGCAACTATGATGCGTGTGCTTGAGGATGTGTTCAGAAACCTCTTAACCAAGCAGTACGGCACAGACGAAAACTTTGACATTATTATCAATATTGACAAAGGGGACCTTGAGATATGGAGAAACCGAGAAGTAGTTGAAAACGGAGAAGTTGAAGACCCTGTTTTTCAAGTTGAACTCAAAAAAGCCAGAAAAATTGATAACGATTATGAAGTCGGGGAAGAATTTGCAGACGAGGTGAAACTCGAAGATTTCGGGCGTCGCTCTATTCTTACTCTTCGCCAAAATTTAACCTCTTCAATTCTTCAGCTGGAAAGAGAAAATACATTTGCAGCTTATAAAGACCGAGTCGGAGAAATTATTAACGGAGAAGTGTACCAAATTTGGAAAAGAGAAATCCTGGTTTTGGACGATTATAATACTGAATTGATTTTGCCCAAGCAAGAGCAAATCCCCTCAGATTATTTCAGGAAAGGGGACAGCTTGCGAGCAGTTATCAGCGATGTGCAAATGAGAAACAATAACCCTGTAATTACAATTTCAAGAACAGCCCCGGAATTTCTTGAAAGATTGTTTGAATTTGAAGTTCCCGAAATTTATGACGGACTCATTACCATCAAAAAAACGGTGCGATTTGCCGGAGATCGAGCAAAAGTCGCTGTTGAATCCTACGATGAAAGAATTGATCCCGTGGGGGCTTGTGTCGGAATGAAAGGATCAAGAATACACGGCATCGTTAGAGAGCTTAGAAATGAAAATATTGACGTCATAAATTATTCTGCAAACAGTCAGTTATTTATTCGACGAGCGTTAAGTCCTGCAAAAATTAACAATATTGTTGTTAATGAAGAAAAGAAAAGAGCTGATGTATTTTTGGACCCTGATGAAGTTTCGAAAGCAATAGGACGCGGAGGAAATAACATAAAATTAGCCATACAACTTACCGGCTACGAAATAGAGGTACTTCGAGACGAAGAAAACCTTGAGCTGGAGGAAGATGTACCGATAATGGAATTCAAAGACGAAATTGAAGAATGGGTACTGGAAGCTTTTATAGGTATTGGTTGTGATACAGCTAAAAATGTTTTATCTATAGACAGAGCAGAGCTTATAAGAAGAACTGACTTAGAGGACGAAACGGTTGATATGGTTATTGAGATTTTTAGAAATGAATTTGAAGATACTTCTCCCGAGAAAGACGAAACCCCGGAAGAGGAAAAAGATGCCGATGATCCTGAATAACATGCAGGGGATTTGAACAACAGAAAACATCTTTAAAAACAAGATAGTTGAACCGTAAATTTCAAGTTTTCAAAAACGATTATTGTTCATATCACAAAGGGAATAATCCTGTTCAAATCAAACAAGTTGTTAAATACTTTTAAGAAGAGAAAAAAAATGTTAATATTGCCAAAATTTTGGCAGTATCAGTAAATTAAGAATACGAAATAAACCGGAAAGAATTAACATGGCTGGTAAAAAAAGTAAAAGATTAAGTCAGATTGCGCGAGAATTAAATGTCGGGTTAAGTACCCTTGCTGAATTCTTGCAAAAAAGAGGAGAAAATATCAAACCAAGACCCAATGTAAGAGTCTCCGGAGATTTTTATGAACTTCTGCTGAAAGAATTTAGTTCTGATAAGGATGCCAAAATGGAATCTGATGAATTAAGCAAAAAGCCTGAACCGGTTGAGGAAGAGAAACCGCAAAGCATTTTCAAAGAAGATGACCCTGAGTCGGACACACAAAAAGATGATGTCGAAGAAGCTCCT
The DNA here is from genome assembly GCA_034659855.1 of Bacteroidota bacterium. Taxonomy (GTDB): domain Bacteria; phylum Bacteroidota; class Bacteroidia; order Bacteroidales; family JAADGE01; genus JAYEIA01. The sequence goes on along the minus strand of JAYEIA010000265.1, from coordinate 7,226 downwards.
CAAAAAAAGGTTGCAGAAAAAGAAGTGGTCAAGGAAGACAAAGAAGAAGAAAATAAAAAGTCGGAAGAGGTTTTCAGTAACAACAAATTAAAAGGTCCTCAAATTGTGGACAAAATAGACTTAGACAAGAAAAAGCCTAAAGAAGATACAAAAAAGAAGGAAGAAGAAGAAAAAGAGAAAAAAAGAAAGGACGCTGAACAAAAACAGAAAGAAGAAGAACAAAGAAAGAAGAAAGAAGCACAACTCCTTAAAGAGAAAAAAGAAAAGCTTAAAAAAGAACAAGAGGAGAAGGTCAAACAATTAGCGAAAAAGAAAGCGGAAGAAGAAAAAGAAAAAAAGAAAGAAGCTGCCGGTAAAAATACAGGCCCGCAAATAGTTGATAAGATTGATTTGGACAGTATTAACCAAAAAACTCGTCCTGATAAAAAAACAAAAGAAGAGCTTAAAAAAGAAAGAGAAAAACGTAAACGAAAAAAGGAAGCCGGGAAAAAAGCGGAACCTAAAGAAGAGCAACAGAAACCTGAAAAAGAAAAAAAGGATGACGGCTTTATAAAAACTAAAGTTGATAAACTTGCCGGCCCTACCGTTGTTGGAAAAATTGAGCTCAAAGAAAAAGATAAAAAGAAGCCAAAAAAGAAGAAAAGAAAACGCATAAAGAAAAAAGTAAACAAGCCCGGTGCTAAAAATACCGACAGAAATCATAGGGCAAATAAAACCACAAATAAGTCCAGAAGAAAACGACCGGAGATAAGCGAGGAGGATATTAACAAGAAAATTAATGAGACGCTGGCCAAGCTCGAAGGGAATAAAACTAAGAGAAAAACAGGAGCTAAGAACAGAAGAAGAAAACGCGATAAACAACAAGCTGATCGAGAAATCAAACAGGAGCAGCAGTTGGCAGAATCTAAAGTGCTGACAGTAACCGAATTTATTTCTGCTAATGAACTCGCCGGCATAATGGATGTTGGTGTAAATGATGTAATTAAGAAATGTTTCGACCTCGGAAAAATGGTTTCAATTAACCAACGCTTGGATGCCGATACCATTTCAATTGTTACAGAAGAATTTGGAATGAAAGCCGAATTCGTTTCCTTGTCAGATAATGAGGAGGTGGAAGAAGTGGTTGTTGATGAAGCTTTATTGGAGCCTCGTCCGCCTATTGTAACCGTTATGGGTCACGTTGATCACGGTAAAACCTCATTGCTTGATTTTATCAGAAAAACAAATGTAATTGCCGGTGAGGCCGGAGGTATTACCCAACATATCGGGGCATACAATGTAGAAGTGAAAGATGGAAAAACAATTACTTTCCTTGATACACCGGGACACGAGGCCTTTACGGCCATGCGTGCACGAGGTGCTAAAGTAACTGATTTGGCTATTATTATTATTGCTGCCGATGACGATATCATGCCGCAAACAGAAGAAGCTATCAGCCATACGCAAGCCGCTGATGTTCCTATTATTTTTGCCATAAACAAAGTGGATAAAGTAAATGCCGACCCGCAAAAAATAAAACAACAACTCGCAGAACGAAACCTTCTTATTGAAGAATGGGGCGGTAAATATCAATCTGTAGATATCTCTGCAAAAAACGGAGACAATGTAGACGGAGTACTTGAAGAGGTTATGCTGGCTGCTGAAATGCTTGAACTTAAAGCAAATCCGAATAAAAGTGCTACGGGAACTATTATCGAAGCCCAACTCGACAAGGGAAGAGGATACGTTTCAACGGTTCTGATTGATTCCGGAACACTTAAACTTGGAGACATTATCCATTCCGGTTCACACTCGGGAAGAGTTAAAGCCATGTATGATGAAAGAAACAATGGAGTGGAATCTGCCGGGCCGGCAGAACCGGTATTGGTTCTCGGACTAAACGGCGCTCCTGTTGCCGGTGAAAAGTTTGCGGTAATGAAAGATGAAAAAGAAGCCAGAGATTTAGCTCAAAAGTACAGCAGAATAAAACGAGAACAGTCTTTCAGAGCGCATAAACACATTACTCTCGACGAAATCGGAAGGCGTATTAAAGTCGGAAACTTCAAGGAATTAAATATTATTATCAGAGGTGATGTTATTGGTTCTATTGAAGCTTTGGCCGATTCTTTCATTAAGCAATCAAATGAAGAAATTCAAGTTAATATTATACAAAAGGCTGTAGGACAAATTACTGAGGCCGATGTAAACTTAGCCGTTGCTTCGGATGCCGTTATCATCGGATTCCAAGTCAGGCCTTCATTAGAAGCCAGAAAACTTGCCGAACAAGAACAAATTGATATTCGAACCTATTCTGTAATCTATCATGCTATTGAAGAACTGAGAGATGCTATGGAAGGCATGCTTTCTCCGGAAATAAAAGAAGAAATTCGTGCTACTGTTGAAGTTCGAGATATTTTTAAAATTTCTAAGGTAGGTACTATTGCCGGTTGCTACGTTATGGACGGAAAAATCCGCAGACAAGACAAAATCAGACTCATTAGAGACGGTGTTGTCATTTTTACCGGTGAAATTGATGCCCTGAAGCGATACAAGGATGATGTAAAAGAAGTGCCAAAAGCCTATGAATGTGGTCTTAGTATTGAAAAATATAATGATATTAAAAAAGATGACATCATAGAATCATTCGAAGAAATTGAAATTGCCAAAAAACTTGCTTAACTCGATGACATCAATAATTAGGGTTAAATACTGACAACTTCAAAAATTTTAATTAAAAAAACATTCCATAAAATTTGGAATGTTTTTTTTTCTTCAATTTTTTTTTTGAGGTAGCCCCTAAAAAAGAACCCTGCGATTTATTATCTAACAACGATGATTTTTAAACTTGTTGATTTTTCCTCTGTTCGCAGCTCCGGATACCAGACTCCGGAATTGAGTCCAAATTGTTCTATATCAATGGGAATGATATGCTTGCCCATCTCAAAAGTCTTATTATCAAATACCACCACCGATCGACTGCCGGTTTGATTACTTAAACTCAAACTTACAGCCTGTGTTTTATGCAACTTAAAAGAAATGTAAGCTTTATCAGATACCGGATTTGGATACATCATAACTTCTCCCGGTTCCACCTCTTCTTGAATACCGGTCGGGTCTTCCGACAAAGGACTAAGCTCGGTCCAAACGCTTAATTGCCCCTCATGTAATCTTGTCCATATCGGACGTACAATTCCGTTGTGTACCGTAATATTATTGTAATCTCCGAAAAAAATTCCCGAATTCGGCAGAAAAAAGCTCTCGCTTATTTTAATATTTTCAAAAGTAATGCCACCATCTTTCGACACGGCCATGTAAACATCCGTATTATTGCCCGCCTGTTCCCTTCTGTCATAAAAAACAAAATACAGGGTTCCGTCAGACTGGTCAATATCCATCCAGGTGAAAAATTGTTGGCTTACCGGGGGATCGTTGTTCACACGAACAGCAGTTGACCAAGTCTCGCCCCCGTCCATTGACTTTGACAACCAAACATCGGTATCATCAGTTCCGTTACGCTGATCGGACCAGTTTACATAAATGGTTCCGTGAAATTCGCCTCCGCTTGTATCGCATTTTGTTATCGGCAAACCGTTGCAACGAGATATTCCCGGAATATCAAAAGCCCAACCACCGGGCATTGGGTCAATAGAAATTTCATTCTCCAACCAAGTCTCACCGGTATCAGTAGATTTATTGAATACAAGACCTGCCGGCCCGGCCCAAGCCACATAAATTTCTCCGTCGGGACCAACTGCCGGTACTGCCCCTTCAACCGTATTATCGTTATCAACACAATTGCCGCCTTGCTGACTTATTCGCATGGCATCGGACCAGCTTAATCCGCCGTCGGTGGATTTGGAAAACATGATTAGACTACTGTCCTCAGTAGCGGTGCTGCCATATGAATCAAACTGAGTCCAAGTCAAATAGAGGGTATTATTGGATCGGTCCACGGCACTCCATTCCTTATCTTGTGCTTTGGTTCCGTTGAGTCCGGTATAACTTCCGTCGCTCCAGCTGTTGCCGTTATCCTCCGATTTTTGACATACAATTCGGTCAATCCATGTTCCGCCGGAATAATTCGACAAATGAAAAAAATAAAAATGCCCGGCTGTATCCACATTTATAGAGGGGTCGCCCCAAACGCCATAAGAAGAATTTAAGGTATGCACTGTCCAAGTACGCCCAGTATCGGAGCTCAAGTAATAATTATTAGTATTTGACCCGGCAACCAAATAGGCCTGATTATAAGGATTCATCATAATTGAAGGCTCGTTTGGAGTTCCTTCATTACTGATCATTACATTCTGCGACGCCAAAATTAGATTCAACATCAACAGATTTAATAAAAGAAAATAACTTTTCATAAATATTGAATTATGTTTTAACAAAATGTTCGCATTAAAACTCTGACCTAAATTGAGCGATTATGAATAAAGAGAAGTGCCAATATTTTGAGAACAAAAGCTTTACAAAAAAATTGAGTGCACCAAATTGGTGCATGATGTTTTTTTGTAATGTCTTTTGGCTCAATAGATTGGTGCTTATCAAAGTTCATAATCGCTCATTTTAGGTCTGATACAAGCGTCAGCAGTAACTATCTTATTTTGCAATGCATAACATTCGACTCTTTCAAAAAAGTATTTTTTTAATATTCTGCCAAGTCTTTATATTTACAACCGGCAGAAATATCCGAATAAAGGTAGCAATAATTTGAATAATCTCATCTGTCCATGAAATCTTATCCGAATATAAAGAAATTTGCAGCATGCCTTACTGTAAGTCTCGTTACCGCCCTACTCACGGCTGTATATACAAAAGTTCAAATAGCTCAAGCTAAAACATCTAAAATAATCACTACCGCAAAAGACTCCGATTGCTGTCCGGCAAAACCGGCAGTATCACACTCCAAAAAGCAAAACAACCTTGGGAGTCCCAAAATTCTATTGTTGTAAAAGCGAGCAAAATATTTCAACTATTTATCAGAATCGGAGATGCTTTCAACAAATTATCTGCAGAGGTTTTCGCTTAACTGCCAATATATTACAACCTGTAAAGGATAAAGAATACAAAGACAAACCCAACAATATGCTTTTACACCAAACTCGTAATTTTAAACAATCGCAACACATTAGAAGCTAACATCCTCGTCATCCATATGCTCAAAACGATTATAACCCTCATTCTGTTTTTTATCTCTAAATTTTCTTTTTCTGTTTCGTTCATCAATGGTGTCAAAACTTTGCTCTGATTTTTTCTCATCTTCTCGGATAACTTCTGCCTCCTCGATAATGCTTGACTTAAAATTTCTGTCGTTCTTATCGCTGAATAAATCAGTTATTCGAATATTAATTTTTGCAAAATACAGGGTATTGGCATAATAATATAAGGCGGCAAGAATGTATAGCTTGACATACCATACGATTGCCTGATAAGTTAAATTTACAACCGGGTTATAGCCAAACTGAAAAACCAAACTAAAAATCCATGTTATAAGATAATAGGCGATGATACTAAGGAACAGCCCAACAATTAAGTTTTTCTTTGAATTGGCCGGCAAATTTTTAATTCGCTCTATTACTGAACTAAAATTTAGTTGTCCCTTTTCAATCATCAATCCAAAAGGTACGAAAACGAGCAGACCGGCCATCAGTAACGAAAAAAAATACCACATGCGGGAGAGCAACACAACGACAACCAAATATATAACCGTCGGTAATATTAATTTAAAGAACATCTTACGAGCCGGAACCACGGCTTCTTTTATACTAAAACTCTTGTTGCCGTATTCCTTATATAACAACACATGACTGTTTAGCATAGAAAACAAAAAAACAAAGCCCAAGGTATTGAAAAAATATGCCGGCAATGAATAAATTGAGAACAAAGGAAAATGCCTTAATACTTCAAAGCTGTACATTCCAAAATATCTCCTGATATACCAGCCAACAAGCACCGACAAAAGAAAAACAGGAAAAACTCTGAGAACTATTTGCCAAATCCTCTTCTGTTGACTTTTAAAAAACTCAACAAGACTTATTTCCTTCTTAAATTGAGAATAATCCGTTTTCTTTTCCATAAGATTTTTTTTTATGTCCTAAAGATATGAAAAATTTAATTTTTATAGCCTGTAAAAATCTTATTTTTTACTTCCCGCACCACCCGGTTATGTATTCGACTTTCATGCCGGTTAATAAAATTCAAAACGGCCTCCTTGTCAGGTTTTACCAAAACCCTCAGAGCCCACGACACCCCCTTTACAATCATATCTTCATGATCATCAATCGCTAAACGGCAAATTTTAAGTGTCCTCGGAGTATCACCTTTGCCGCCACGGGCTGCTTGGTTCAAAGCGACGGTGGCAACAACGGAAATTCGACGTGTCCAAACATTCTCTGATTTCAATCCTTCTATAATTTGTTTGGTAGAAATAATATTTTCTCGCCAGGCTGTTCCCACGACAATTGTAGCATAGCTATCGATTAATACCCAATTATCAAGATAATTTCCCAAGTCGAAAACATCTTGGGCTGTCATCATTTTTAGCACTTTTCTTTCCTTATCCAGATATAAATAGGCCAATTGAATGCATTCCAAAATATTTGATTTACTTAGTTCCTTGGCCAGTTCCGGTTTTACGGAATTCTCTGCTGTCTTGTAATCTGCTCGTAATTCACCCATTACTTTTCGCAACTTGGGAACCCTTATACCCAAGATTTCAGCTTCAGACGGATAATTTCTTTGTGTATCAATGGCATACTTAGTGTCTGAACGGAAATAGACGAATTTTACGAAATGAGTTTTTTTTGATGAGATTTTTATTTTTTTTAATTTGGAGATGCCACTGTATCAGCGAATTAAAAAAAATAGAAATATCGCAAAAAAAAACATTTCTAATTTTGTGTATTTCCGTTCAGACACTAAATAGCGGCAACTCAATTGTCGTAACTCGATATGCTGTATATTGGCAACAAATCGTTTTATTGCCGAATTTAAACCTGTCGCAGTTCATATTTACAAAGCGGAAGATTTTACATAAAAATAGTGTGCTAAGGAACGGAAACAAAATAACGTTCGCCCAACTACCCTAATTTATTTCGTTTCCGTTCCTAAGTGCTTGTGGCTCAATTTAAAAACGATGTTGTTATATAAATTTTGTATTGTCACTTTTAGTTTATTTGCTTTAATAATCATTGTTTTAGTTATGAAAATCTTGCTATCTCCGCTGGTGCGAGCTTGCAGCTCGT
>JAYEIA010000264.1:0-1284 GCA_034659855.1 Bacteroidota bacterium | reverse complement strand
TGTAATCGGTAAGAACTCTTTCCTTTTAGATGTTGAGCTATCTTTGCTGGTGAAAGATAAGATGGAGCATTAATGAGAATATGGATATGATTTGATCTAACATTCCCCTTTTCTATTGTCATTTTTTTCTCTGCACATATTTCCCTTATGATATCACGTAGTCTAAGACCGATTTCTCCTTTCAAAACGTGGTAACTATATTTTGTTTTCCATACATAATGATACTTGAGTTCAGTTACTGTATGAGCTCCTTTTCGATAACGTTCATGGTTCATTTGTATAATCTCCTCTATAATTTTTAGAGGTAATTATACTAAAAATAATTGCTAAAGACAATTCCGCCTAAAGGCGAAGGTTTATACCCTGCCCTTTGGAAATAAACAAATTAACACATATTATATCCAAAACCAAGTGCTTTTTTGCAATTATTTATATTTTTTTTTGCGTACTATACTTTTGGTTCTTTAGATGCATCATATAAAAAATAAATAAAAATTACCGTGAATAATATTGCTATAACTACTCCTGCGATTTGCATTATACATCTCCCAATTTTTTTAATTTTCGATACACTTCAAATTTAATACCTTTAACTTTTAACAATAAAGCGAGAAAAATTAAGTATGGTGTCCCCGGAATTATAAAGATAATTATAGCTTATTTTTGTGTTGGCAGAAATCTTTTATGAAAAAAACTCTAACCCCATGAAATTATTACAACCAGTTTAGAACGCTCTCATATATCTCGGTACACTCTATTTTCTGCCGGAAAAAACGCTTTTTTATTTTTCTTAAACCGTCAATTTTGGGGTCAAAATTGCCACTCTAAGCCTGTTTTTTAAGCCCTTTTTTAGAAGATATTTACTTATATTTCAGACACTTATTGCGGCCCGACATCCACATTTATGACTACCAGACTCTGGGGTCGAATCCTTCAGGACGGCTGACATCGACCCCGTCACCGTTCTGATACAGTACATAAAACCCTTGACTGTGGGCATAGGTTTTTACGCTTTCGCTCATTACCATGGCCGCCACACATCCCAGGGCTTTGTGATTTCTATAAAGCGGCAGCATCCGCTTGAGCTTTTCCATCCTGACAACATGCTCATCCACATGCTCCCGGGTCAGCTTGCTTTTGCACTCCACGGCAACCAGAATGTTGTCATTGATCACCAACAGGTCAATTTCAATTCCTTCGTTATTTCGATTGGCTTCAACGCCGGGATACACTTCATGCACCTCTATATCCATGGACTGAAACAACCGCACAACCGCAGGTGCC
>JAYEIA010000263.1:0-1288 GCA_034659855.1 Bacteroidota bacterium | reverse complement strand
CGATTTGTTACATACTTAATTATATTAAATTCAAAAAAATGAAATCAAAATTTTTATTAATACTGTTTGTTTCTCTATTTTTGCAACAAACAAACGCACAAAAAAAATATGTTTTAATAGCAGGTATTGCAGATTATCTGTACGATATACCCGATTTGCGATACAGCGATGATGATGCCTACCGTTTTTATGCCTATATGAAAAGCACCAAAGGCGGAAGCGTGCCCGACGAAAATATTGCAATTCTGGTGGACGAAGCCGCTACACGTGAAAATATTTTAAGAACAATGAACAAAATATTTTCAAAAGCAGGACCAAACGATATGCTGATTTTTTATTTCTCCGGACACGGCGGCGAAGGTTTTTTCTGCCCTTACGAAACAAGCCAAAACCCGGCTTCGCTTTTGTTGCACGAAGACATTAAAAAAGTATTTAAGCGAAACCCCGCAAAATATAAAATAGTTTTCGGCGATGCTTGCCATGCAGGTAGTATTTTTGAAGGAACAAGCCACACGCAATCCGGCGGAACAGGTATAAAAACAAATGTAGTAATAATGATGTCGTCAAAATATAGTGAAACATCGCAAGAAAACCCAAAATTACGGCAGGGAACATTTTCTTACTATCTATTGCGTGGTTTACAAGGAAAAGCAGACCGTAATAATGATAAATATATTACATTGCAAGAGCTTTTTCCGTACATAAAGGCAAATGTTTTGAACTTTACAAATAACAGACAAACACCGTTTATCGAAGGTAAAGCATCAACAAATATGATAATTGGCAGATTAAAATAAACTTTCCAAGGTCCCGACAGGGACTTGGAAACGTTTTTGCCTGTAACAGAATTAAGAAGTATAAATAAATTATATTAATCATTAAAATTATAAAAAAATGAAAAACTTATTTTTAGTAAGCCTATTTGTAATCGCAATTTTATCGTTAAGTTTTGTATATTCAACAGAACGTCCTAACCAAGAAAAACAATGTACCGTATATGTGAAGTGGTATAGCACAAGCGGAAGCCCTGCCAAAGGAAAAAAAGTAGTTGGCTACACCTCTACACATATATTAAGCACCGAAGGTACAAACATTGCTTATACCGACAATAAGGGCAAAGTTATTTTACATTGGGATTCGTATAAAGACCTCAAAATTATGTATATAGATGGTACAAAACACGAAGGTACTTGGGAAGACGGCGAAACATATACTTTTGTTTTAGACTGAAAAATATATAAAAAAACTTTTCAACGTCCCGACAGGGACTTGGAAACGTTTAAAACTC
>JAYEIA010000262.1:0-6586 GCA_034659855.1 Bacteroidota bacterium | reverse complement strand
CTCTTGCAATTCTCTGGCTCTCTTATAGTCGCTTTCTAATTTTGTAAGAATGGCTGATGATTCTGCGTAGTCTTTTTGAAGATCTATAAACCAATGGCCTGAAATTTCAAACAACACAGAACCTTTCGTTACCCTTTGAGCCGGGCTGCAATGAATATTATCAATAATTCCGGGTATTGGCAAACTAATTTTAACTTGTCCGGTAACAGATGGTATAATTGTGCCGGTAAAATGCACTTTATCAGCAAAAAGCTGCAAGCTCGGTTTGCCAATTATCATTTTCTCAGATTCAAACTGTACTTTTGAAATCTCTATTAAACCTGAATCAATATCTACCTTTTGTTCCGGCTTATTCTTACATGATATCACTAACACGCTAAGTACAAAAACTATAATTATTTTAAATTTCATATTGGTACTCCTTTATATTGAAAAATATTTTATTTCCGTTGCCGTTTTATTGAACATTAATAGCTTATCCAAATAATCAAGTCGTATTTGAATCGCTGTTTCATAACTACTTACAAACTGATAAAAATCAATTTCTCCCAATTGGTATGATTTTAAAGCAGTATGCAGTATTTCATTCATTAGGGGTTCGCCCGATGTTTTATAATTGTCGAGTTGGGCTTTATATTTTAGCTTTTCACTCAAAAGTTGATTTAATTGATTATTTAACAGGTCTATTTGATTATCTACCGAGAGTTGCTTTGCATTGGCTGAGATTTGTAGGGCATTTATTTTCGATTTTGTACTTCCGTAAAACAAAGGGAAAGCCAATCCCACTTGAAAGCCATGATAGTTTTTATTGTTTTGATATGAATTTGAACCCAGAAAATAATTGATATTAAAATCGGGAAGCCGCCTTTTTCTCTCCACACTTATCAGCGAATAATAATAGTCTGATTCATATTTTAACACCTCAAAAGCAGGCGAATTTTCTGAGTGTTTATTTATTTCAGGCATAAGCACCATGCTTTTGGTAACCTTAAAATCCCCATCAAAGTTCATTAATACTTTTAATCTTTTATAGGCATTCTCCACATCAAGACGTATGGCATCTAATTGTGTTTTTGATTGATTCTTCTTTACTTTGATATTCATGACTGCCAAACGACTAAGATCGTCTTTTGCGACTCTTTTTTCGGCACCGGCAAGTAGTTCATTATAAAGACTGTCGAGTGTATTATATAATTCTTGTTTATTCAAGAGGGTTTGATACTCGAAATAAGCAAATGAAACATTTTTTGCCAACTCATTTTCTTTATTCTTTAAATTGGCTTGTGTAATATTTACATGAATTTGCTTTGACTTCTTTTCTGCCGAATAAAATGTGGGAAAATTAAAACTTTGTTCTATCCCAAAAATCGATAAGGGATGACCATTTTCGGCAACATTATTTTGGTCGTAACTATAACTGAATATTGTTTTGTCCGGAGAAAAAGCCGTCTTTTGTAATACTTTGGCTTGTTCTACATTCAAGTTGTAAGCTGCAATTTGCTTGTTATTCTGAAGGGCACTGTCAATGGCGCTGTTCAACTTTAATTCAGGATTTTGACCAAAAGAAGAAACAACCGGAACACACAATAGCAATAATATAATTACAGTGCCTGAGCGAATAAAACGTAAAGGAAACAACTTAATGCCTTTGACGTTATGAAATATTTCGTAGAGTAAAGGCAAGGCTATCATAGTAAGCATGGTGGAGGTAATAATTCCACCAATTACAACCGTGGCAAGAGGCTGTTGTACTTCGGCACCGGCTCCACTTGAGATGGCCATGGGCAGAAAGCCCAACGCATCGGTAGCGGCAGTGAGTAAAACCGGACGCAAACGATTTTTGGTACCGGTTAATATCAATTCTCGCATGTTGGTAATTCCTTTATTTTGTAACTCCTTAAAATGCTCGATAAGTACAATTCCGTTGAGCACTGCAATACCAAACAAGGCAATAAAGCCTACACCTGCAGAAACGCTGAATGGCATTCCCCTTATCCAGAGCAGCATTACGCCACCAACTGTAGCTAAAGGAATGGCAATAAAAATCATTAACGCATCTTTAAATGATTTAAAGGCAAAATGTAGAAAGATAAAAATCAACAGTAGAGCAATTGGAACAGCAAACATGAGTCGTTTTTTGGCACTTTGTAAGTTTTCAAATTGTCCGCCATATTCCACATAACTGCCGGCTTTAATGTTTATATTTTCATCTATTAACTGTTGAATATCTTCAATAACCGACTGCAGGTCACGGTTGCGAACGTTCACGCTTACCACAACGCGTCGTCGGACATTGTCGTGCGAAATTTTAGCAGGACCTTTGGTATATTCAATGTTGGCCAATTCGCTGAACGGTATCATTTGCCCCGTTGAAATGGGCACCTGCAAATTACTAATATCATTAATATCTGTTCGATTTTCATTGTTTAAGCGAAGTACCAAATCGAAACGTTTTTCGTCCTCAAAAATAACACCGGCTTTTTCGCCTCCAAATGCTGCCGACATAGTTGTATTTAAGGTTTTAATATCTAAACCATAATATGCTATTTTGCTTCTGTTGTAGCTAACTTTTATTTGGGGAAGACCTTCGGTTTTTTCTACAATAACATCGCTTGCTCCGGGGACATCTGCAATCAGCTTTTGTATTTCTTTGGCCTTTTGGTTGATATAATCCAAATCTTCACCAAATATTTTTATAGCAATATCTGAACGCACGCCGGTAATAAGTTCATTAAAACGCATCTCAATGGGTTGGGTAAACTCATATTCCACACCCGGAATAATGGAGAGCTTTTCTTTGAATTTTTCGGCCAGTTCTTCTTTGTCTTTTGCCAATGTCCATCCATCGCGCGATTTAAGCTTGATAATCATATCTATTTCCTCCATCGACATAGGGTCGGTAGGGACTTCGGCAGCACCAATACGGCAAACAATTTGGTCCACTTCATCGGGAAAATGCTCTATCAGTATATTTTCCATCCGGGTGGTCATTTCTACTGTTTTAGAAAGCGATGTGCCTGTTTTTAGCACGGGTTGTATTACAAAGTCACCTTCATCAAGTGTGGGTACAAATTCACCACCGATACGTGTAAATACAAAACCGGTAAACAGCAACGAAACAATGGCTGCCCCAAGCACAATACGTTTATGACTGCTTGACCATTTAATAACCGGAGTATATGACTGACGGATTTTATCCATTAACCAGTCGGAAATGGTGCGTTTTTGTGATTTCGTTGGTTTTAAAAAGAGTGCTGATGCAACAGGAATCCATGTAAGACCCAGTATCATAGCACCAATAATGGCAAACGAAAACGACAAGGCCATGGGATGAAACATTTTTCCTTCTACTCCTGTTAAGGCAAGAATTGGTATAAAAACAATAAGAATGATAATCTGACCGAAAATGGCCGATTTCATCATAGAAGAAGCACCGGAAATAGAAAGTTTGTCCAGTATGCTTCTACGCTTATCTCCCTTATTCTCTAAAATATTATTTTTCTGCAAGCTCATTTTTATGGCGATGTACTCTACAATAATGACCGGGCCATCAATGATAATTCCAAAATCTAATGCTCCCATACTCATTAGGTTGGCATCGATACCGAAAATATACATCATGCCTAAAGTAAACAAAAATGCAAGCGGAATGGTGGATGCAATCACCAATGCCATGCGCCAATTTCCAAGAATTACCACCACTACAAGTAATACAATAATGGCTCCCAGTATTAAATTTTCCATTATGGTAGAAGTGGTTTTAGCTATCAATTCACCTCTTTCCAGAATAGGATTTATAAATACGCCTTCGGGTAGGTTTTTTTGAATTTCAGCTACTCTTTGGTTTACTTCATTGATAACCTTTTTCGAATTGGCATTTTTCAGCATCATTACCTGACCAAGTACAGTTTCGCCTTCTCCGTTGGCTGTAATGGCACCAAAACGGTTAGCATGCCCATAACTGACCTTTGCCAGGTCTTTCACCAAAATAGGTGTGCCTGCACTATTTTTTACCACAATATTTTCAATATCTTCTAAAGTTTTTGCCTGTCCGTCGCCTCTTATGAAATAGCTTTGGTTGTTTTTTTCTATATACGAACCACCGGATATATCATTGTTGTTTTCAAGTGCGCTATACACTTCCATTAGACTTATATTGAAACTTTTGATTTTTTCAGGAATAACAGCGACTTCGTACTGCTTTAAATAGCCGCCCCAACTATTAATTTCTACAACACCGTTGATTCCCGAGAGCCGTCTTTTGATAATCCAGTCCTGAATGGTTCTCAATTCCATGGCAGTGTATTCGCTTCTGTATTCGGGTTTTACATCTACAATGTACTGATATATTTCCCCAAGTCCGGTAGAAATTGGTCCCATTTCGGGTGCTCCATAGGCTTTGGGAATATTGTCGGAGGCTGTTTTAATTTTCTCGGCAATAAGCTGCCGGGGTAAGTAGGTTCCCATACTTTCTTTAAAAACCACAGTTACAACTGAAATGCCAAATTTTGAGATCGAACGGATTTCCAGAACTCCGGGTATATTGGCCATTTCCATTTCCACCGGCGTAGTAATAAATTGTTCAATTTCAGCAGTTGATAAATTGCCGGAAGTAGTAATTACCTGAATTTGGTTGTTGGTAATATCGGGTACTGTCCCAACTGAAATGTTTAAGGCAGAATACAAACCAAAAGCAGTAATGGTAATCGTAAAAAGAATAACAATCAGTTTGTTTTTAACACTAAAATCAATTATTTTATTTAACATGCTGATTTGTTTTTTAATCTGTTACACAATGTTTCTGTTATTTGTTGTGCTGACGAGCTTAGGCTATAATACTCCCCAATTTTAGGACAGCAAGTTAAGGTGGAAAATTAAAATAAAAAATTTTAATTTTACCCTTTAAAAAAACATAACAAAAATGAGTAAAAAAAGAAAACAATTTCAAGCATCATTTAAAAGTCGAGTAGTTCTTGAAGCACTCAAAGAACAACAAACTCTTAGTGAGTTATCGAGCAGATTTGAAATTCATCCGAACCAAATATCTAATTGGAAACGGCAAACAAAAGAGCAGTTACCGTATATTTTCAAAAAAGGAGTGAAAGAAAAAACAGAGAAAAAACATGAGGAACTGACCGACCGTCTTTATAAAAGAATTGGACAATTAGAAGTAGAGCTTGATTGGCTCAAAAAAAAAAATCGGACAGTAGAAATTTAGGGACTCAAAAAAATTATAGACCCAAATAATAAATATGTAAATATTGCAAGACAATGTGAACTATTAGGTTTGTCTCGGTCTTCATATTATTATGAACCGATAAGTGAAAATCCGAAAAACCTTTTATATATGCGACTTTTGGATGAACAATATTTGAAAACACCGTTTTATGGAGTTGCAAGAATGCACGCATTTTTACAAAATTTAGATTATCAAGTGAATATAAAAAGAGTAAGAAGATTGTTAAGATTAATGGGCCTTGAAGCTGTTTATTCTAAACCAAAATTAAGTAACGCAAATCCGGAACATAAGAAATATCTGTACCTGTTAAAAGGATTGAAGATAAATAAACCCAATATGGTTTGGAGTACAGAAATTACTTATATCCCTATGAAACAAGGTTTTTTATATCTTACAGCTATTATTGATTGGTATAGCAGGTATATTATTGCATGGGAAATATCTAATAGTTTAGATGTTTCATTCTGCATAGAAACATTAGAAAAAGCTCTTGAGAAAAGCATACCTGAAATTTTTAATACAGACCAAGGCAGTCAATATACAAGTAATGTATTTACCGATATTTTGAAATATAACAACATTAAAATCAGCATGGATGGTAAAGGCAGGGCATTAGATAATATAATGATAGAGCGATTTTGGAGGTCTGTAAAATACGAATATATTTATCTAAATGAAATTGCAACCGGAGCAGAACTATGGAACGGATTAAACGAATATTTTAACTTTTATAACAATGAAAGATTACATCAAACCCATAAATACAGAACGCCGTATGATTTATATTTTGACAAATAAAATGCTTCGCATTTTGAGTTTTTTTCACAAACAGACTTCAGCATTACCACATATAAAAAAGGAATGACCGATAATTACCGACCATTCCCGACATGCGTATAAAGCATCGTCTGATGTGGAATAAGTTGCCCTCCGGCAGAGCTTATCCAATGATTGCAAAAGTAGAAATAATTTTTCTAAGAAAAATATTTTTTTAAATAATAATAATAATCAATTTTGACTTTTAAACATCTTAAAAAGTTAAATTATTTCCACCTTAACTTTGCCCATTTTTAGTCCAATCAATGGGGAGTACTTTACACTATCAGTTACTTTTCAGTTTTATCATTCTTTCAAGTTGCTAAAACAAGAACTTTCCACAAAGCTGTGAGCCGTTAATTTAAAACAATCAGTTTTTTTTAATCTGCCCAAAACGAACTATTTTAATTTTTTGCACTTAGAATACTTTCAGCAATATCATGCACTATCAGATTTTTTTCAGTTTTATCATTCTTTCAAGTTGCTAAAACAAGAACTTTTCGCAAAGCTGTGAGCTGTTAATTTAAAACA
>JAYEIA010000261.1:0-6630 GCA_034659855.1 Bacteroidota bacterium | reverse complement strand
TTTGGCTTAATTTTTTTATAACCGGATCAGTTTATCTGATTGAGAGTTTCGGGGCGTAGCGCAGCCCGGTTAGCGCATCTGCTTTGGGAGCAGAGGGTCGCAGGTTCGAATCCTGCCGCCCCGACTTTAGAATGAGAGCCTTACGAGAAATCGTGAGGCTTTTTTGTTTTGTGGGTATACACAGAAGCATATACAAATAAATATGCGGAAGGGCAAGGCCAAATATTTTTTCTCCGGCATCTTAAAATAATATTTAGCCTGTTTTACAAAAAAAAGGGTATATCGGACCGGTTGCGTATTCAGGTAGTTCTTTCCGGCAGGTTTTTCATAAGCGGGGATAGCGGACTACAGTTTATGTAAAGTTTTCGCCAACGAGAAGGTGAGCGTTCTGCTCGGGAATACGCATCAATTGCGTAATTGGTGAGTTATTGCATGTATTTCTAAATTCGTAATAAAAGGGCTTGTTTTTTCGCAAAACACAACTGCATTGGGCTGTATCCCACCAAATTAATGTATATAAACCAAATCAATCTGCATTAATCTATATTAATTTAGATTAATGCAGATTGCATTTACTTTAATTTGAATTTGTCGGTAATGCAATTTCAATGCAAAGTAAATTATGGTGAAATACAGGCTTTAAAGGGGAACTTCTTTATGGAAAACAGTATTAAATCTTAACTGTCAGATTTTTGTGCTTGGAGCGGAATGCAAACGGCAAACCGGAGCCATTTTTTGTTTGGAAAATAATGCAGTATAAGAAAGACATACCAATTTAGCAGAAGCAAATTCCGGTATGGTAAAAAGGGAGTACTTTATGGTATCGAGAAAATTACGCAATAAATTTATCCCTTACTTTACTCGGTAATATTTAAAAATAACCCTTACTTTTATCGCAAAAGATACTAAAATTACCCTTACTTTTGTTATATTTGACAAAATTATAAAATATGTATAAAAGGGAAATTGATAGTGATTTAGTAAACTGGTCAAAAAAAAGTAATCGGAAACCGTTGATATTAAGGGGGGCAAGGCAGGTTGGAAAAACAACTGCCGTCAGGAATTTAGCCGAAAAGTTTGATAATTTCATTGAACTGAATTTAGATATTGAAGAAGAAAAAGAAATATTTGATAAAAAAAGCTCTTTTGAAGAAATTGTGGAAGGAATTTTCTTTTTCAAACGAAAATCTGACAATAAAAACATAAAAACCTTAATTTTTATTGATGAAATTCAAAACTCACCCGAAGCAGTAAAACAACTCCGTTATTTTTACGAAAAACGCCCTGATTTATACATTGTTGCAGCCGGTTCATTATTAGAAACGCTGATTGACAAAACAATATCTTTTCCGGTAGGCAGAGTGGAATATTTGTATATGTATCCCTTTTCTTTTGAGGAGTTTGTGTGGACTTTTAACGATGCGGCATATACCGAAGCCTTAGATAAAATTCCGGTTCCGCGGTATGCCGTAAATATATTTCAAAAACTGTTTTCAAAATATGCACTTATAGGCGGAATGCCGGAAATTATTGCCCTTTACAGTAAAAGTAAAGATTTAACGGCACTTTCATCTGTTTACCGGTCGCTGATAATAGCCTATTCCGATGATGTTGAAAAATATGCCGGCACAAAAAAAGAAACAACAATTATTCGTTTTCTTATTGAAAAAAGTTTTTACGAAGCCGGAAAAAGAATAACTTTCACAAATTTCGGAAACTCAAACTACCGTGCCGAAGAAGTAAAAGAGGCATTTCAGATTTTAGAAAAAGCATTGATATTAAATATTGTATATCCGACAACAAAACGCATACTGCCGGTTGAAGTAAATTTCAGGAAAAGGCCCAAATTAATATTACTTGATACCGGACTTGTAAATTATTTTGCCGGCTACCAAAATGAAGTTTTCAAAGAAACCCAAATTTCAAATGTTCATAACGGTCTGGTAGCCGAACACATTGTTGCACAGGAATTACAGGCTTACAATAAAAATTATCTTAAAAAAACACATTTTTGGATAAGGGAGAAAAAACAATCCAATGCCGAAGTCGATTTTGTTTATCCTTTTGAGGATATGCTTATTCCTATTGATGTAAAAACCGGAAAATCCGGCAGACTGCGTTCCTTGCATTTATTTTTAGATAATTGCCCCCATAATTTTGCCGTGCGAATATATTTCGGAAAATATGAAATTCAGAAAACCAAAACAATTGCAGGAAAAGAATTTTATTTACTAAACCTGCCTTTTTTCTTGATTTCAAAATTAGACGAGTATTTGAAATTGATGAAAGCCCAAGTTTAAAAGCAGCAATTTGAAATTATTGAAAATATTTAATGTAAATGAATTTGAAATATTAATTTTTGAAAACTATGATTATGACAGACATACAAATAATAAAACAAATAGAAAAAGAACTGAATATTAAACTTTAAAAAGTTAATATACAATAGGCTACATACAAAACAAGCAAGCTGATATTACAGGACTTGGCTTTTACAGATGCAAAATTGAAGATTTTAAAAAAATAATACAACCTTTAAAAGATTTAAAAAGCCTGACACGTCTCGACTTAAGGAATAATCAAATTTCAGAATTACCGGAAAGACCCGACAGGAATTTTTCTGAAATATCATTTATCACCTAAAATACAGCGTATGTGCTGAACAATGCTGAGCCACTTTTGGGGAGATATTATTTTATCCGTTATTTATCAGATTTATAAAGGTTCTCAATTTGTTCAAGATACTTGCCTAATACATTTCTTCTTTTTAATTTAAATGTTTGTGTAAGCATACCGTTTTCGATAGAAAAATTTTCTTTAATGTAAATGAATTTTTTGGGAATTTCATAACGCCCGTATTTCTCTTTCAAACTTTTTTGAATCTCATTGCTTATAAATTCTTGAACTATCGGCGAATGGATGAGTTTGTCGACTTTGGTTTTCATTTTCATCATTTCTGCCATTTTTTTCAAAATGTCACAATTTATTACAATAATTCCAACATTGTGCGGTCTTCCTTCTCCGTATATCATGGCATTTTCAATATATGGCAACAGTCTGATATCCTCTTCAATAGCGGCAGGGAAAACATACTTTCCGTTCTGAATTTTATATTGTTCTTTTATTCTTCCGGTGATAAACAAAAATCCCTCTTCATCCAGTCGTCCTCTGTCACCGGTTTTCAGCCAGCCGTCTTCGGTAAAAACTTCAGACGTTTGTTTTTCTTTATTATGGTAACCTACCATTAAATTTGGACCCATGACTTGTATTTCGCCGTCTTCTTGACCGTTTCCCGTCATAGATTTATCAATTCTGATATCAATCATTTCCAATGCGGTTCCCACACTTCCCCTTTTATGATGTTTTGGGCTGCTCATAGTGAGTGCAGGAGATGTTTCACTCAGGCCGTAACAATCATATACCGGTAATCCGATATCTGAAAAGAAAACAGAAATATCGTCGTTCATTTTTGCACTGGCTGTAATAGAGGCTTCTAACTGACCGCCAAACTTTGCACGTATTTTTGAAAATACAAGTTTATCGCCGAGGGCAAGTTTTATTTTTGTGGATAAATTGATATTCCCGTTTTGTATTCTGTTTTTTTCTGCCGCATGAACAGCCATATCGAACAGTTTCTTTTTAATACCGCCGGCTTCATTCATTTTGGCTTGGATGCCGTCATATATTTTATTAAAAACGCGTGGAACGGCTATCAAAAATGTAGGTTTTATTTGAATCATATCTTCTGCCAAGGTTTCCACATTTTCCATAAAGCCTATAGCACCCCCGGCAAAAAGCCAATTATACAGTTCGGCCACTTGTCCGTAACTGTGAGCCCACGGCAGTATGGATAAGCTTCGGGACGATTCGTTGAGCATGTAGTATCTGTTGTTTCCTGCTCTTGCATTTGATATAAAATTACCATGTGTCAGCAATACGCCTTTGGGGTCGCTTGTGGTTCCGGAAGTGTATATAAGAGCGGCAATTTCGTTCGAATTCGGTATTTGGGGTTCAACCGGATTTTTTGCGCCGTACTCTTCAAGTGCTTTCATTGAGTTCTCAGCCTCAGTTTCAATGATATAAATGTTTTCAAGGCTGTCTGTTTCTTTAAGCAGGTGTTTAAGCTGTTCATAGATTTCTTCTGTAGAAATGAGCAAGAATTTTATACCGGCATCCTTAATAATATATTCCCACGTTCTTTGGGTTTCGTTTTCATACATGGGAATAAATCGAGCACTCAGGCCATAGGTTGCGAAAGCCGCAACAGCCCATTCAAATCGGTTATTGGCAATTATGCCCACAGAGTCTCCTTTTTTTATTCCTTTGGATGACAATCCTCCCCTGAATTTATCCGTTTTATCTCGAATTTCCCTATAAGTCAGCCATTCATACTTTCCGGTATCTTTGTTTTTTGTTCCTAAAAATTTATTGTCACTAAATTTTTCGGTTGCAATATTAAAATGGTCAACTAAGTTGTCCGGCTTTTCAATTTTGAATTTTGGCATAATTTTATGTGATTTTATTTGAAAAACAATAATACTAAAAATAAGGGATTTCTGCAATTGATTTTGTGGGGAGACGCAAAATATTATATATTATTTTTACCTAAGTCAAAAGGATTATTTCAGGCTTTCGTATAAAATTTGAACAGGATGTTTGGCTTCTTGCGTTGTGCCGTCTTTTATTTGGTGTCTGCAACTTGTTCCTGCTGCAGAAATTATGGTTTCAGCAGATGAGTTTTTTATTGCCGGGAACAGGCTTAATTCTCCGACTTTTTGCGACAACCGGTAATGTTCTTTTTCATAACCAAAAGCCCCTGCCATGCCACAGCAGCCGGAGTCAATTTCTGAAACGGAGAAATTTTTGGGCAGTTCCAATATTTTTTTTGTGTGTTTTGTTGACGACAAAGCTTTTTGATAACAATGTCCGTGAAATTTTATGATTTTCTCTTTTTCTGTAAAGGACTCAGAAGTAATTTTTCCTTTGTCAATTTCCTTGCTGAGGAATTCCTCAATGGTGTAACAATTTGCCGATAGCTCATCGGCTTGTTTTGCCGTTGAGCTTCCGGGTTTGAAGAAATCTGTGTATTCGTCTCGGAAAGTCAGAATTGCGGAAGGCTCAATCCCGACTAAGGGGCGATTTGAATTGACTTCATGCTGTAAAAATTCAATATTTTGCACGGCAATTTTTTTGGCTTTTCTTAGCAATCCTTTTGACAGAAAAGTTCTTCCGCTGACGGTATGCTTTGGCAGGCAGACTTTGTAATTGAGCTTGCACAGGAGTTTAACCGTTGCCATGCCGGTTTCCACATCATTGTAGTTGGTAAACTCATCGTTAAAAATATTTAATTCTCCAATGGGGTTTTGGGGCTGTATTTTATGCAGATTTTGTTTGGCCCAAGCTTTAAAACTGTAATTATAAACCAAAGGCAAGGAACGTTCAACCGCAAAGCCCGTAGCCTTTTTCAATAAACCGGAAATGAACTTGTTTTTAAACAAAAAGTTGGTCAGTTGAGGAAAGATAATACCCAATCGATTGAGTTTGTAAATATTTGCAATCAGGCGACTTCTCAGCGGAACTCCGTGGATATCGTAGTAATGTTGCATGGCTTCTGCTTTTAGCTTGGTAATATCCACCCCGGCCGGGCATTCACTTTTACAAGCTTTACAAGACAAGCATAAATCCAGTACATCTTTTATTTCCTCGTGGCCGAAAACATTGTCAGACTTGCCTTGAGTAATGTATTCTCTTAAAATATTGGCACGGGCTCTGGTAGAAGAATATTCATCTTTAGTGGCTTGGTAGCTTGGACACATGGTTCCGCCCATAGAGGCGGGTTTTCTGCAATCTCCCGACCCTGTACATTTTTCAGCAGCTCTTAAGAATCCTTGATCTGCCGAAAAATCAAAAATTGTAGGGATGGTTTTGTTTTCTTGTCCGGGCTTATATCTGAGCGATTTGTTCATGGCGGGAGTATCCGTAATTTTTCCCGGATTAAATATATTTTCCGGATCCCAGGATTTTTTTACAGATTTAATTAATTCAAAGTTTTTGTCACCGATCATTAGGGGTATAAACTCTCCGCGCAGTCTGCCGTCTCCATGTTCTCCCGAAAGACTCCCTCTGTATTTCTTGACGAGTTTTGCTGTTTCCCGGGCAATGGTACGAAACATTTTATTGCCTTCTTCTGTCTTTAGGTTCAGAACCGGTCGCAAGTGAAGTTCTCCGGTTGAGATATGGGCATACTTTACACAACTGAGTCCGTGATTTTTGAGTAAACGGTCAAAATCATGCATGTATGCCGGCAAATCTTCCGGGCGTACGGCGGTATCCTCAATAACCGATGCCGGTTTTTTGTCGCCCGGAGTATTAGACATTAAGCCCAATCCGGCTTTACGCAAATCCCATGCTTTGTTAATGTCATTGGCCCAAAGCACCGGAAAATGATAGCCGTATCCGGCATCTTTCATGGCCTTTTTCAGCGCCTTAGCTTTTTGCAAAATTGCTTGTTGGGACTGTTCTGCAAATTCAACCATAAGTATGGCTTTGGGTGTTCCTTTTATAAAAAATGCATTCTCATTGGCCGTTTTATTTTTTCTGCTTTGTTTCAAAATAATGTCATCCATTAAT
>JAYEIA010000260.1:0-1297 GCA_034659855.1 Bacteroidota bacterium | reverse complement strand
TTAAGCACTTAACTTATAAATATCCTTTACCAACTCTTTTGAAAGCTGATAAATTTCCAACTTCTGAAAATTAAAATACAACATATAAACTAAGTTAAACTATATCAAACTACATATAAACAAATTGCAAGTTATCATTAAATTCGTGGTAGAACCAAATACATAAAAACAAATACTATATTCTTTCACCGAAAAAATGATTTAATTAAATACAAAAAATTAAGTAATTTATTAAGTTTGTAAAAATAACTTCTTGAATTATGAAATATATTATATCTGCAATTTCTGTTCTAACAATATTACTCTTGCAAACAGAAGGGACACAGGCACAAAATTACAGTATAAAGCCTGAAGCTGTAATTCATACATATCTGGGCAATGAAGCACGAAACTACTACGGCAACAAGGCACCTGACAAACTCAATTTAATATGGAAACACGAACTCGGAAGCGGCATGAGTCCGGCCTACGGAAAAGACAAAATATGGGCAGGTGCCGGATGGACCGGTCAACCCTTGTTTATCCGTGAAGGTCAAAAAGACTTTCTTATCATTGGAGCTTTTGATTACCACCTCAAAAAAATTAATGCTGAAACCGGAAAATTAGTCTGGCAGTACAAATTTGATGATATTCTGAAAGGAACAGGAACTTTTTTTATCAATAAAAATGCCAAAAAAATTGAAGAAAAATATATCATTATCCAAGGCAGCAGAAGAGGGGTTACTAAGAAAATTAATGACAGATATACGCCAAGTCTGCGGGCGGTTTCCTATCTTACAGGCAAAGAATTGTGGCGTATGAATGTTACCCAAACCGATTCTTACAGCAGAGATGTGGATGGTTCGGCACTTGTGGTTGACGACACAGCATATTTAGCTTTGGAAAACGGACTGTTTACCGTTTTTAATCCCGACCCTGCAAAACAAGAATTACTCGACGACATGAAACAGCCCAAAATATACAAGCAACTAAAATATTACACGCCGGCTGATATTGAGTTACACGGCGACGATCTCGTCTCGGAATCCTCTCCTACCCTTGCCGGCAATATGATATACACCACGGCCGGATCCGGTCATGTTTACGGTTACAATCGAGAGACCGGAAAAAACACCTTTGACCTTTATATCGGTACGGATCTCAACGGCTCTGCTCCGCTCACAGATGACAGTTGCCTTATTATTCCTGTAGAGAAGCAATATACCGACGGGCCCGGTGGAGTAATGAAAATTGACCCGACCAAGCCCGGCGAAAAATCCATTATTTGGTTCTATCCCACGCCCAACAAAAAATGGTA
>JAYEIA010000259.1:0-1299 GCA_034659855.1 Bacteroidota bacterium | reverse complement strand
GTAAATCAAGCAATTAAACCAAAAAATTAGCAGGCTACATTAAACCCAAGGGATATGAGACTTTGGGGGGAGTGAAAACTCCTCTTTTTTCATCTAATTTAGCTGGAAAAGCAACAACCGCAATCATCTGAATACTAGGCAGTTGCGTAACAACTCTGAATTAATGGGAAAACTACAAAAACGTCGTCAAGGAGTACCACAAGGTTCTCCGCTAAGTCCACTATTGTCTAATATCATTTTAAATGAATTGGATAAAGAATTGGAGCATAGAGAGTTACGTTTTGTGAGATACGCAGATGATTATTCACTTATTATTAAATTATTTTCAAAGGTGTTTATGAGCTCCCTTTGGTCGGTTTTAGTATATTTGTTAAAAGCAAATTAGCAGCAGTTAGAGTAAAAGAAAGCGTTAGACGATTATGCACTAATTATTATATTATTTTAATGGTGTTTATGAGCTCCCTTTGGTCGGTTTATAGAAAGGAAGTTACATTTGAAAATCAACGAAGAAAAGAGTTCAATTGTTAGACCACAGAAATATGAATATCTTGGATATGGATTTGTGTCCAGTTATGCCAAAGGCTCAAAAGGGAAATACCAATTGGTAGTTTCCAAGAAAAGCTGGGAAAAACTGAAACAGAAAATCAAATATATTACAAGAAAGACTATTCCTGCAAGTTTTGATGAAAGAATTCTTAGTTTGCGACAGCTAATGTATGGTTGGATAAATTACTTTAAACACGCCAATATTCACAATAAGTTGAAAGACATCGATAGTTGGGTTCGTTCTCGACTGCGATATTGTATTTGGCATCACTGGAACCGACCAAAGGGAGTTCACGAACACCAAAAGAAAAAAATAATAGGGTAAGTAACAACCGAATAAACGAATGCGAAGTTTTATTCGTTTAGGAATTAAACCAGGCATATCTTATGCTTGGTCTCGTTCGCGAATGGGTGGCTGGGCAATCGCCCAAAGCCCCATTATGCAAATGACAATAACCCCGAAACGTTTAAAACAACGAGGTTATATTCCTTTTCTTGATTACTACCACAAAACACGAAGTTGATGATTAGTGAACCGCCGTGTACGAGACCCGTACACTATTGCGATAGCAATAGCGGTGTGAGAGGTGTACTGGCAGGCGAAAGTCTGTCAGCCATCTACTCGATTGTGGGCATTATATTTTTTTTCAGTTCTTTCAGTAGTATCAGTTTTATTCAGCTAAATCTCAGTTAAAAGTAGTAAAAAATATTGGCTTTAAAGTATAAAAACATAAAATTTAATTTTCTGACGAA
>JAYEIA010000258.1:0-1299 GCA_034659855.1 Bacteroidota bacterium | reverse complement strand
GAGCTCTCAGCCTCTTATGCACTTCCTGTTTGTCGGTACAGATATTTGTAGTCCTGCTTCCTTCACTGCCTGAATCGCTTCAGACCAGCTTGCAGCTTACTAATTGGCTTCACCAACTTGCCAATAATGGACTTTCACCCTCTGGAAAAAAAACACACACACTTATTGTTCGCTTTTCTCAATTTAAATTTGCATATTTAAACTTTTTAATGAGCTTACAATAAGTGTGCTCTTGCTCATGCAAGGCACACACACGGGCTCATAAAGCATTGCGAGTGAGGTGCATATTTAAAAGTGTGTACCTTGCTTTAACCTATGCTCGGGTTGATAAGTTCGTAGCCCGTAATTCGCAACGCTTCATAGCCCAAACCGTTATGGACAAGCAGAGAATAACTAACCAAACCAAAAAACTTTGCTAATTATAAAATAGTTGCTATCTTTGGAAACATTATATTGTTTTAATCGTTAAATAAAGAAATGGAGAATGAAAAACCAATAGAAGTTATATTTCTCAAAAAGGCAGAAGAATTTATTGGAGTGCTTGATGAAAAAGCTCGCAACAAATTGTTTAAAGCGATGAGAAAAACACAAGCGAGAATACAAGGGCATTGGTTTAAGAAGTTGAAAGGAACAAATGGTATTTATGAATTTCGGGTAAATGAAGCTAGTAAGTTTTACCGCCTTTTTACTTTTTGGGACAAAGAGGGAAAATCAGAAACACTAATTGTCGGGACGCACGGAATTGCAAAGAAAACAAACAAAACCCCGACAAACGAAATTCAAAAAGCAGAGCGATTAAAACAGGAATATTTTGATAACAAATAAAAGGAGAATTTATGGCAGCTAAAAAATATAAAACACTCGAAGAGCTTGAAAAGAAGTATATTGGAGAAAAAGGGACAGCGGAACGAGACAAGTATGAGTTTGAATTGACAATGGAGATGTTGGGCGAGAAAATTAAAGAAATTCGAAAACGCAGGAACCTTAGTCAAGCTGAACTCGGAAAACTCATTGGAGTACAAAAAGCTCAGGTTTCTAAATTGGAGAATGGAAGAAGCAGTGCGACTTTAGCTACCATAAATAAAATATTCCGTGCAATGCGTGCAAAAGCAAAGTTACATATTGAATTTGAAGATGAATCTGGTTTGGTAGTTTGAAAAGATGCCAGCCCATAATCGAGTAGATGGCCGTGAGCCATAAGACTCACGGAGCACCTCTCACACCACCGTGCGTCAGCCAGTTGGCTGACACGGCGGTTCTTTAAAACAAGGGGAATAGGGAATTTTTATAGTTATTATT
>JAYEIA010000257.1:0-25506 GCA_034659855.1 Bacteroidota bacterium | reverse complement strand
TGTCCTCTGACAGCATTCATTAAACAAGAACTTAAAATTACAGAAAAGAAAACTCCTGTTGAAATAAATAGAGTTGTGAATTTTTTCATTGAATTTGAATTTGATTTATATATTTTGTTTTACCTTCATAAAATTAAACGTATAGCATACATCAAAAGTTACAAAAATTGTTTTGTTTCATAAAAAATGCTGTTAATTTTGATTCTAAATTAAATAATATCTAAAAACATCAATATCATGAAAAAATTACTTCTTTTACCATTTCTGTTATTATTTTTAGCTTACTCTTGCGGACCGTCTGTTGAAGGAGAATCCAAACAGTGGAAAAGCAATTTGAATCAACTCAATAAACTTTCTAAGGAATACCCGGTTTTCAAATCTAAAATTGATGCCAAAGTAGCCCGGGCTCAAAAGATTTTTGACCAATCGTCTTCAATTTCAGACGAAGACAAAAAGGCAGCTAAAATGCATGAAGCCAATGACTTGTTGAATATGGGCTGTGTCGGAAATCTTAAAAACTCTGATTCAAAGATAGAAACTGTCAGAAGTAATGTCGATAAGCTCAGAAAAATACGGATGGGGATGCCCGAAAAAGATGTTCGCTATTCTAATTTTGTAATAGAGGATGCCGAGCGAGCCATAACTGACTTAAGTAAAGTTCTGGACAAAGCAAAAACGGCAGAAACTGCTCCTTGCGAAGAATTAAAGACAGTTTTATTAATATTGGAGACAAGTATTGATGATTTAAAGCAAGCCATTACCAATTTAAAACGCACAAAAAGTGATATAGAAGCTGAGAAAAAGAAAAATACAGTTTCAAATGATAATTCTAAATCAAATGAAACAACCACAAAAAAGGCTACTACTGTAAAATGTGAATATTGCGGGACTAAAAATGATGCCGACAGAAAAAAATGTTCATCATGCGGTGCTCCGTTGTAGTATCCAACCAAAGGAAATAAGAAAAGACAGGTTACAGCCTGTCTTTTTTTTGAGGGTATTCATTATTATGCTTTTATAATTGCGGCAAAACTATCAGCCTTCATGGAGGCACCGCCTATAAGTCCACCGTCAACATCCGGCTTCGAAAACAACTCTTCAGCATTTCCGGGTTTTACACTTCCGCCGTATAAAATACTCATATTACCGGCAATCTCTTGCCCATACTTTTCAGCAACTGTTTCACGAATCACCTTATGCATTTCTTGAGCCTGATCGGCAGAAGCCGTCTCGCCTGTACCGATAGCCCATACCGGTTCATAAGCAATCACCACTTTTGCATAGTTTTCCGGAGATAAATGAAAGCTTGCTTTTTTTATTTGTTCTTTAACGACTTCAATGTGCTTGTCGGCTTTACGCTCTTCCAATTGCTCCCCGCAGCAAAATACCGGATGCATCTCATTTTCAAACACACGATTCAATTTTTCTGCCAAGATCTTATCGGTATCGCCGTAGTAGGCTCTTCTTTCGGAGTGTCCTATTATTACAGACTTTACTCCAATCGACCGAAGCATGGCTGCTGAAACCTCACCGGTATAAGCGCCTGACTTTTCTGCCGCACAATTTTGGGCAGTTAAACAAATTTTGTCTTCATTAATGACTCGGCGTACTTCGGATAGATGAATAAAAGACGGAGCTATTGCAACCCCTTTGCCGGTATCCAAGTTCTTTACCTCCTCGTTTATCTCTTTGGCTAATTGAATGCCTTCTTGGAGGCTTGTGTTCATTTTCCAGTTTCCTGCAACGATTTTTTTTCTCATAATTTTTTATTTTGCGAGAGATTACAACCTCCCTGTTTTACTTATTTATTTAATTCAGACTTCGTCTGTTTTAATATAAAATAATGGACATTGTGTATAATTGCAAATGCCTGAATGCCTGACAAAACAATTTTTGAAACAAACTTACGACTACCGCCATCTATCTTACTATCAGGCGTTTGGTTTTTTTTACAAATAATACCTATGCCCAATTATATCGCAAAAATTAAATAGCAACCTTTGTATTAAAGGAGTACAACTATTTAAAATATTAAAACAGACGAAGTCTGCAATTCTTTTTTTAACTTTTTTATATCAGGGACATCTCTAAAATGCCACTTTTTAATAATATGCCCATCTTTCATAAGCACCCATGCCGGGTTTGATCGAACGATTGTTTTCAGCATGGTTTTGTCGCCGGTACAAAGGTCTCCCTCAAATTTATACCCGGACAAAAATTGCTCTAATGCATTTTTACTTGATGATGTGAATATATAAAACGGGATATCTTCTTTGACACAGAACTCGGAATATTCTCCGACTTTACTCAAATCTTTACCGTCGGCTTTATCAAAATCAAATGAAATCATGATCAATAAATAACCTGTTTCATTGAGTATTTGTCCCGTCAAATTTTTACCGTTTAAGCCGGTGAGCTCAAAATCATGGATTGGCGGCTCGTAGCCTTCCTTTACCAAAACATTTATTGTTGTATCAAAAGCCCAAATTTTTTCATCTTGCGGATAGTTCTGCATGGTAAACTCCTTTCGTTCGCCCGTTTTTTTGTTTTTATAGAATAATCTTATCTCATACTCCTCCCTCGGAGCATCTTTGGGTATGATTATCTTGGCTTTGATATCGGCTCCTTCCTTAAACGGCCTGAAGTCAAACATGGGTAAATGCCTATAGTTATACATTTCAAAGCCGAACGATAAAACGATGACTGTGAGAAGCAATACGGATGAACTGAAAAAATTACGCAATTGCTTCTTCTCCCCAAATAACAAGGCAAACAGGATAAAACCCAGAATAACAATATTTTTAAAAAACGTTTGCCAATTTGTAAGGATAATGGCGTCGCCAAAGCAACCGCAATCGGATACCGGATTATCTACGGCCAACCACAGAGTAAGCGGTGTAAAAAAGGCCATAAGCAAAATAGATCCCCACAAGGCTTGTTTTCTGAAAATATTTAAAATCAGCATTATACCCAATATTAATTCTGCCGCATTCAGTACAAATGAAAAAAACAATGCCGCCGGAATAAAGAATTCAAGACCCAAAGCAATAAAATAATCTTCAAATTTTATTTGAGTACCTACCGGATCAACAGCCTTCACAAACCCCGAAAACACAAAAACAATACCCGTTATAATTTGTAATAAATTTGCAATTCTTTTCATTATTTAATATTTACAAGAAAAATTGAATTAAGGAACGGAAACAAAATAATTTAGCCTACGCTATCATAATTTATTTCATATCCGTTCCTAAACATTACTCAAAATCATATAGCAGCCTTTATATTAAAGGAGTACAGCCATTTAAAATATTAAAACAGACGTAGTCTGAACTTTCTGTTTTACAAAACAAAATTAATATAAATAATACGATTAAAAATAATAAATTTGCAGAAGATTTCCGAAACTTTTGTTCTCGGATTATTATATGCAACTTATTGCACATATGTATTTTGAATATAAAAAAAAGAAAACTATGGCTTACAATTTAAAAAATCGTGATTTTTTAAAATTATTGGATTTTACTCCTAAAGAAATTCAGTTTTTATTAAACCTGTCTAAAGACTTGAAAGCAGCAAAATATGCCGGAATTGAGCAGCAAAAACTCAAAGGTAAAAATATTGCTTTAATTTTTGAAAAAGCATCAACAAGAACTCGCTGTGCTTTTGAAACAGCTGCTCACGACCAAGGTGCTCACGTAACTTATTTAGGCCCTACCGGAACTCAAATTGGTAAAAAAGAATCCATGAAAGATACAGCCAGAGTACTGGGCAGAATGTATGACGGCATTGAATACAGAGGCTTTGCACAAAAAACTGTTGAAGAACTCGGAGAATACAGCGGCGTACCGGTTTGGAACGGATTAACCAATGAATACCACCCGACACAAATCTTAGCTGATTTCCTTACCATGATGGAGCACAGCAACAAACCACTCAATGAAATTTCTTTTGCCTACTTAGGCGATGCACGAAACAACATGGGAAACTCTTTACTCGTGGGTGCCGTTAAAATGGGTATGGATATTAGAATGGCTGCACCGAAGAGTGTTCAGCCCGAAGAAGATTTAGTTGTACTATGCAAGATAATTGCTGATAGTACAGGAGCCAAAATTACAATCACTGATGAGGTAGAGGCGGCCGTCAAAGGTACCGATTTCTTATATACTGATGTTTGGGTATCCATGGGTGAGTCGGAAGAAGTATGGAAAGAACGCATTGAGCTGTTGACCCCTTATCAAATAAATGCTGATGTAATGAAAATGACCGGAAATCCAAACACAAAATTTATGCATTGCCTGCCGGCATTCCACAATAAAGAAACGGTGGTTGGTCTTGAAACTTTTGATAAATATGGTATAGAAGCTATGGAAGTTACCGATGAAGTTTTTGAGTCTGAGCAGTCTATCGTTTTTGACGAAGCCGAAAACCGACAGCACACAATAAAAGCTGTTATGGTCGCAACTTTGGGAGCATAGTAGCATACAGAAAAACAAATTCCCGGGAGACATCATGTTATGGTGTCTCTTTTTTTATTTACAGACGCTCACTAAACACTCAATTTTTCGGACCACTAACTACATTAATATTATTCTGCCACCAAGAAAATCCTTTCTCATAATTTAAAGTATACTTAAAAACATATCAAAACAAAATTTCTTAATTAAAACTAATTCTATACATTTGCAGAATTACGGTTTTCATTAATCTGTCGATTGATGAAACAAAAGGGAATATCGTGAAAATCGATAACAATACCCGTTGCTGTAATCTTTGAATATTGTTTTACTCCAATGCCACTGCATTTTGCGGGAAGGCCGAAACAATACTGAAGTAAGTCAGAAGACCTGCCGTATATAACTCAATCCGACGCTTTCGGGATCAAAAGCTTAAGGAAGAAAGACTATTATTCTTCTGTAGTATTTATCACGGTTTATTCGTTCGGATTATTTTTATTCATCTAAATAAATTTAATCAAATGAAGCAATTTTACATTCT
Organism: Bacteroidota bacterium; assembly: GCA_034659855.1. Lineage (GTDB taxonomy): Bacteria > Bacteroidota > Bacteroidia > Bacteroidales > JAADGE01 > JAYEIA01. Next base: position 20,508 of record JAYEIA010000257.1, on the reverse strand, counting down.
ATTTTTCACCCTGGCATTAGTAGCAGGAGCTACGGCTCAAGAGAACTTCAATTTTGAATTACTCCCAATACCCGAAACTACCGGTTATTGGAACGGCTCCGATTTATCCGGAGAATTTGGTGATGCACAGGTAACATTTGAAAACAGCTACAACACCGATTATCAGTCGTGGTTTGGTTTCTCTTATGCCTTTGATACCATTACTGTTGATATGCAATACATTGACCACGCTACTGATGCAAGCGGTAATGTATTTGGTATAGGCTATGTACCTAACGATTGGGAAGGCGGAACTTATGAAAATTTGCCGATTACTTGTTCTTTTGCTCAATCAACCTCTGTTCAATCCATTGACGTCACCAACAGCGAATATGCCGCTGATGTAATACTATACGGCAGTTCTTTCGGCGAACCGGCATTTACCGCCGGGGATTGGTTTAAACTAATTATTTCCGGTTACTCAAACAATGAGCTGACCGGCGAAATTGAATTCCTTTTGGCTGATTATACCGACGGAAATTCTATCGTTATAAACAGCTGGGAAACAATCAATTTATCCGAACTGGGAACAGTTGACAGCCTACAATTTAACTTGGCATCAACCCACACCGGAAACTACGGCATGAATACTCCGGCATATTTTTGTATTGATAATATTAGCTATGAAACAAGTGCAGATATTTATACCCAAACCGAAGAAACCTTTAAAATATTCCCTAATCCGGTTATCAATGATTTCAAAATATCAGGGATAAATAATCATACACAAATAATAATCAGAGATATTTCAGGTAAAACGGTAAAACAAATAAGTGTTTCCAAAAACGAAAACATTGATATATCAAACTTGCCGACAGGAATATACTTTGTAACAAATTCTTATCAGACAAAGAAAATAGTTAAGAAATAATGAAATTAATTATTCAAATTATTATTTCACTAATACTTTATACCGGCACAAGCGGATACGCTCAAAGCTATCCGCCGGCTGCCGGTTTTGAAGGCTCTGATGCTGTTCATAAAGACAGCTCAATTCTTAAGGCATGGGCTGTTTCAGCTGAACTCAAAAGAGGACTCCAAAACATAAGCAACCCGGAAGGTGATACAGTAAGTTTCGGAACTGTTGATAATGTTTTAGGGGCTGCACAAGGCAATCCAAATGTTGTAAGCCTGGGCGACGGAGGAAGTATAATATTGCAATTCAATCATCCGATATGTAACGGAACAGGTCCGGATTTTGCAGTTTTCGAAAACGGATTTCGACAAGACAGTACAAGCTATAATGCCTTTCTTGAATTGGCCTTTGTAGAAGTGAGTTCGGACGGAAAAAATTATTACCGATTTCCTGCAATATCAGAAATACAAACAGAAACACAAACCGGAAGTTTTACTGAAACCGATGCAAGATACATTCATAATCTTGCCGGAAAATATACAGGCAATTACGGAACTCCTTTTGATTTAGAAGAAATGAAATATTACATGAATTCTAATTTCAATATTAACAATATTACTCATATAAAAATTATTGATGTTACAGGAACTGTAAATCCTGAATTTGCATCTTACGACAGTAACGGAAATATAATTAATGATCCCTACCCGACCAATTTTCCGTCGGGCGGATTTGATGCGGATGCCGTGGGAGTTATTCATCAAAACCGCCCGGAATCAAAAAACACCTTGGTAATAACTAATCCGGCGTCATCGTTTTTGAGTTTTCCGTTGGGATTGCCGGAAATCGGAGAACTGTATATTTATTCGGTTTGCGGCCAATTGGTATTTTATCAAATTATTGAAAATCAACTATTTGCAATTGATATTCATCAATTTGAAACCGGAGCATACATTGTTAAATTAAAAGGACTGAAAAAAACATATACTCAAAAAGTTTTTGTGTTGCAATGATTTAATAATACCATAAAGCCGCAAGTCTTTTAGTAATCGCTTGCAGGTGAAAACACCTGCAAGGTGCAGACTGCACCGGCCGGGTGTTTTCACCCGGCTGTTATTCAGGAACTTAATGTTAGACTTGTGAATTTAAGGTAATACAAAGGCTTTCGTTGACAGCAATTATTTTAGCCGGCAGGCAAAACCTGAATAATTATTCAGGATAAAATTGGCGAAATATGAAGATTGTAAATTGTTTTCCAAAATTAGTTTATCTGATTGTTTTCGGAGTATTCTGTCCTATGCCCAAAACAGCTCTTGCCCAAGTGCCCAATGAACAGCTACTTGATGAAATTAAAATTTATGCCGACAAAAACAGCCTGTTCGGAAATAGATACAAAACGACAATAGACAGCACAATGTTGCAAAAAATGGGGCGATCGGCAACGCTCGGCAAAATATTACAGTACAACGGCAGCTCAAAAATTAAGAGCTACGGAGCAGCAGGCAGTTTGACAACAATAAGTCTTCGCGGCAGCGGCGCCGAAAATACGTCAATCAGTTTTAACGGTTTTCCTCTAAATTCAATAGCCAACGGCGGCATGGATTTGTCCGTTTTGCCGGCTGTTTTTTTTCATTCGGTTTCAATTATTCCGGGGGCAGAGTCATCACTGTACGGAAGCGGGACATTCGGCGGTGCCGTGGAATTAAATACTTTTCGGAGTACAAATTCTGAGCTGTTTAGCCTTACTGCCGGCTCGGAGTTTGGCTCATATAAAAATCAATCCTTTTTTTCGGGCATAAATTTTTCGAACCAAACTGTCAGCGTTCAAATATCAGCACTCAAAAGCCATGCGGTGAACAATTTTCCGTTCACAGACAAATATAAGTTCGGACAACCCTCAGAAATACGAACTCACAATGCCTCAAGTACAATTTGCTTATTAAATTCGCTTGAATATAAATTTTCGAAAAGAGAAAAAATTCAAAGCTCCCTTATTTTATTTAATAAAAACAAAGAAATACCCGAAATAGCCGGTTCATATGGTGAAAGTAATCAATTGCAGAAAGATTCCGGAATATATTTCACGCTGAGATACAACAAATTGTCATCCAAAGGAAAACTCTCTGCCGGCTCTGCAATTTTCACCAGTGCACAGCACTATCAAAACATTTTATCAGAGTCAGATTCTATAGGAATTCGCTCCGACTTATTCACCAAACAGCTCTTGAATGATATGTCGTACAGATATTATTGGACAAAAAAACTGACCGTTGAAACAGGAATTTCTTTAAATTTTCTGAATGCCGAAAGTACTAATTATGCGGATATTCCTCATGAGTTCAACTACAATCTTTTTTTGGGGGGAAATTATAATTTAGGCACACTGGTCTTAAAAACCTCATTTGCTCCGGAGTTTTCACGAAATTATGCGCCACAACCCATATTTTCCGGTGGTCTTTCCTACTCTCCCGATAATTCAAATTTCACAGTAAACGGCTCGGTTTCCAATAAATTCAGGAGGCCTACCTTCAATGAACAATTTTGGGTGCCGGGAGGCAATCAAAACATCAGGCCCGAATCGGCAATGGCTCTTGATTTAAGTATTCAACTTAAACTGATAAAAACCTCAAGATTAAAGCTGACATTCAATTCTGATGCCTATTACACGGCCGTTAAAGATATGATTCGCTGGCTACCGGTAAACGGTGTATGGCAAGCCGTAAATAATCGCAGAGCATATAATCGGGGAAGTGAAAACAGTCTGAAATTCAATGTCAACAATTCTGAATTGAGAGTAATTTCTGCTTTAAGCTACTATTATACACGCTCCACCCAATCAAAGCCCTCCTTTGAAAAGGGCGAATTCAGAAATCAACTCATGTACATTCCGAAACATTCCGTAAAACTACGTTCTGATTTCTCCTGCAAAAATGTCGAAAGCGGACTATGGATCAACTACTACAGTAAACAATATACGACTGACAGTCCGAGCATTAATGACCAACTCCCGGCATATACATTAGTGAACTGGCATATAAGCTATACCGGAAAAATCCAAAAAGTTACCGGAGAAGTTTCATTTCGTATTGAAAATATATTCAACACATCTTACGAAAGTATAAAGTCTTACCCAATGCCGGGGCGACTATTTTTTATCGGCCTGAATTTTAAATACACTAAATAATTTACAATAATGTATAAGTTAGCTCTTTTTAGCCTCCTGTTTCTTGTGCTGTCCTCTTGTGACAAAAATCAACCCACTCCGAAAAGTACAGTTAACTTTTCCAAAGGCGTAATAATAATAAATGAAGGAAACTTTATGCACTCCAACGGAGATTTCACGTACTACAATCCCACCTCCGACACAACGGTGAATAATATTTTTGCATTGAATAATAATAATTTACCCGCAGGTGATGTCATACAATCATTTGCCGCACAAGATTCTATAGGAATTTTTACGGCCAATAACTCTAAAACTTTGACTTTCGTAAATCTCAAAACCTTTGAACTCCTGCATCAAATCACCGGGCTAAGCTATCCCAGATATATAAAGACGGATGCAAACACGGCATTTTTAACCAACGGCAAAGCACCGGGGCAACTCCTCAAAATAAACATTGAAACAATGCAAATTTCAGACTCTGTAGAACTTGGAGCTCAACCCGAAAATTTAATCATCAGCAAAGATTACCTGATATGCTGCAACGGTGCATGGGGAAACGACAGTACAATCAGTATTATTAATAAATCAGATTTTTCTCTCAGCCAACATTTGGTTGTAGGGCAAGGGACAACGGACATTACTGTAGATAATAACGGAAATTACTGGGTACTTTGCCAAGGCCGAGTCGAGTATGATGACAATTGGAATATCGTGAACCAAACGCCTTCGGAATTAGTTGTTTTGGACAAAACCGATTTCTCCGAAATATACAGAACAGAAACAGGCACTACCGCAGACGACTTCTATCCCACCCGACTATCCGGCTCGGCAACTGCTGATTTTATTTGCTATGCCGAGCACGACGGAATTTATAAAATCAACACTTATCCCCCCTATGAACCGGAAAAAATAATAAACGGCAGCTATTACGGGCTTGAAATTGAACCTTCTACCGGAAATATTTATACATTTTCGGCCAACGGTTTTCAGACAACCGGCAATTTCTCAATTTTTGATTCGGCAGGCACACGCCTAAAACATGAAACAGAAGCAGGCATTGGACCAAACGGAGCTGTTTTTCCGGAATAAGATATGAATTCAGTTTAAATAAACTTCACCCTTTACGCTTCGCACTTCACCTTTGACCCTTCACCCTTCATTTTGTCAGCTCAAGTAATCGCTTATATCAACCGCCTTGGGGACAAAATCACTCACATCGCCTTTGTACTTCAATATTTCTCTCACAACCGACGAGCTTATCGGAGTATGCTCCGGTTCTGTCAGTAAGAAAATAGTTTCGACTTGTTGAATGAGCTTTTTGTTCATCTGACCGATAGCTCTCTCGTATTCAAAATCTGATGCGGTTCTCAAACCTCTCAGTATATAGTTTATTCCGTTTTTTTTGCAATAATCAACCGTTAGTCCGGGATAAATAACCACTGAAATATTCTTATAATCGGCAAAAGTCTTCTCAATAATCTTGATTCGGTTTTCCGTTGAAAAAAAAGAATGCTTCTCTGAGTTTATTCCTATACCGATAATTATTTTATCAAATAAAACGGATCCTCTTTTCACAATAGATTCGTGCCCTATGGTAAACGGGTCAAATGAACCGGGAAATAATGCGATGCTCTCCTGATTTTTCATAGTCTATTGTTTTACATGAATATTAGTAATCTCATTTGCTTCGGGAAAAAAAGCACTAACGGCAATAAAAACGGCAAATATAATAATCAATATACCGGTAATTCGGTTTATCCATAAAATATTTCTCAACCTAATTTTATGCTTAAATGTACTGACCACTAAAATAAGTCCTACCCACCAACTCAATGCTCCCGCAAATACAAATACAATCAGAAGAAAAATATGAAAATGCGTTGCCTCTTGACCAACCATATCAAAGCCGGCAAATATAGCTCCGAAAGCAATTATGGTAATTGGGTTTGATAAGGTAACCAGAAAACTTGATGCAAAATCTTTAAAAAAATTATTGCCTTCATTGCGCAGCTTTCGAACTTCCTTGGCCGGATTGGAAATAAAAATTCGGTAGCCCATATAGGCCAAAAAAACACTACCGACCAGACGTATCGGCATTTGATTTTCCAATAAAAAATCTTTCACAAGGCTTATTCCAAAGCCGGCTATCACCGCATAAACAATATCTGCAGTAGCTGCGCCGACTCCTGAAATGAATCCGGAATAAAATCCTTTATTAAGTGTTCGCTGTATGCATAAAACACCAATGGGCCCAAGCGGGGCTGAAACAGCAATCCCAATACTCAATGCTTTTACAATAAATGTATAATCCAATTTTTTAGTTTTTATGAAAGCACAAATTAACAAAATAAAATTCAATTACAGACTCCGTCTGTTTTAATTTTTTAAATATCTGTACTCCTTTTAATATAAGAGCTGCTATATTATTTTGCGATATAATTGGGCACAGGCATTATTTTTGAAAATCCCAAACACCTGATAGTGAAACAGATGACAATAACTGTGAATTTGTTTCAAAGTTTGTTTTGTCAGCTATTCAGGTATTTGCAATTATACACAATGTTCATTTTTTTTATATTAAAACAGGCGAAGTCTGCAATTAAAAATTAAAGCGATCTAAAATAGAGCTATCATTCAATTCTTTGGACAAGGACTCCAGAGTGTTCAAAGGCACATCAAAAATATCAAGGATAATTAAGCCGTCCAGGCAGTAATTAAATTTAGGATCTACGTTAAAACCCAACAGCTTACCGTTCAGTTTAATATACTTCTTAAGCAAAACCGGAGTAAAATACTCAGGCTCAATATCTTGAATAAACTTATCGAGCTTGGAAACATCGCCTCCTGTCGTTTTATGAAAAATTTCTTTATCAAAATTGGGGTCTGTTTTAACTCTGAATTCTTTTCGGGGCTCTATATATTTTGCTTTTTCATTATCAAAGTAATTTTTTTCAAAGAAATCAACAATCAATCCCTGAGAAAATTTTGAAAACTCATTGCTAATACTTGCCGGCCCTATCAGGTAGCGGTATTGATTATTTTTTAGAAGAAAATACAATATTCCTTTCCATAACAAAAATAACGACAAGGGTCTTCGTTGATATTCTTTGACGAGAAATGAACGGCCAAGTTCTAACGATTCTTTTAACAGGGGCTGAAACTCCGGCTGTATCTTAAATAAGGTCTCAAAATAAAAGCCTTTCTTGCCGAATTTTTCATAAATTTCATCACCGCGGCCCACGCGATAGGCACCGGCTATTTGATTCTTTTCCGCATCCCAAATAATCAATTGCCAAAAGTATAAATCATATTCATCAACATCAATGCTTTTATTACTGCCCTCTCCTATTTCTCTGAATGTGATCTCTCGCAAACGCCCGATTTCTGTCAAAATATTGGGAATGATTTCAGAGGGAGCACAGAATACTTTGAAATTACCGCTTTCAAATAAATCGTATTCTCCCTGAATAGAATCAATTTCTTCTTTTATTATTCTTTTGGGAATAGGATCAATTATTTTCTGCACTTTTTTGAGGCGATACTTAAACTTTGGGTTAAAAAATTTGTTGACTTCCATAGATGTTCCGAGTGCATAGGTCTTTGCCCGCAGAAATCGCCCATACATATCAACGCCTTGAAATTCAGCTTGCTGACGAGGCTTGATGGCTTGACCAATACGAATATTAATGGTCTTTCGGGATTTATTTAAAAATTCTTTCGGCAAGCGGGCTGATTGCAATATCGGATGTAAACTGCCCAGTAAATGAAATATCCAACTGTTGTTCCCTCCGAAATAGACAGGAACAACCGGAACCTCATTTTCTTTTATGAATTTCAGCAATTCCGGTTTCCATTGCTTATCGGCAATATTTTTTATTGAACGAACTTTAGAAATTTCAGACGCAGGAAAAATACCCAGCGGACGACCCAATTTTAAATGTTCCAAAGCTCCGGCTTGCGCAGTAAACCTAAACTCCCTCCCGGTATCAAAAGAACCATCATTCAGCGGCAAAGAGTAGTCTCGAAGAGGTTCTATACTGTGCAATAAATCATTGGCCAAGACTTTAAAATCTGAGCGCTTTTTTCCCATAATTTTCATCAGCAACAAACCGTCTATTCCTCCAAAAGGATGATTTGAAACGGTGATAAACGGTCCGGTCTCCGGAATGCGCAATAAATCGACATCATCAACTTCAAAAGAAATATTTAAACTCTCAACTATCGAATCAATAAAAGCGATGCCCTCTTTATCCGCATTGTTTTTATATATCTTATTTATTTTATTGAAATTCCTCAATTGCATCAAAAATTTTGCAACCCTGTCATTATTAAACCTTTCGGAATAAGAGTCAGAATCAAAAAAATTATTGGATTTGTTACTGTTCATAGTTCTGTGTATAATTCAGTTTCTGATTTAAAACCCTCGACCGAAAAAAGCACAAAATATAATCCCTTATACGATTTTTCCGGCCTGTTGCATAGCAAAGATAACAAGTTTTAACAAAATTAATAAGATATTTTATCAACACCATAAAGACTGTTACTATCGGCATTCTTTTTGATACATTATGAAATATATTCAGGAATATTCGGAACAATTTTTCAGTCAATGACAACTTACTTTAATATTCAAAAAAAGGTTCTACTACGAATTTAATTATAACTTGCAATTTGTTTATATGTAGTTTATATGTAGTTTATATGTTGGATTTAAGAAGTTGAAAATATTTCGAAAAAGAAAAAAAAACGGCTGTAAAAATGAGCAACTATATTGCAATCAATCAAAAAAACAATATTTCAACCACATTTATAACTATATTTAAACAGTGTTTTATCTAATATAAATATTTAATCACTAAATTAAGGGTAGTCCCCAAAAAAAAATATACATTTGTTAATTATGAAGAAATATAAATCGCTTTTTGCAATTGCCTCCCTGCTAATTTTGAGCATTTCAAATGTCAATGCTCAAACACATAAACCTCTGTCTGAGGAGGAATTACTGAAGAAAAAATCATACACCTCTTTGGTAGATGCTTTTGAGAATCCCAAAGAAGTCTATATGCTGTATCTGACCTACCGTGATTTCCTCAGTGTGCCGGAAGAAATTCTAAAATTCGTAAATATACAATACCTTTCTTTGGAAGGTAACTTCATTGAATACTTACCCCCGGAATTAGCCAATCTCAAAAATTTACAATTCATAAATTTAAGTCAGAATCCCAGACTTTATATCAGGCAAAGCATCTCTGTGTTGGAACAACTTCCCAACCTTAAAAGCTTATCGCTCAGCGGCAATGTCATATATAAAATACCTGCTGAAATCGGAAACCTTAAGGGACTCCAACTTCTTGATTTAAAGGACAATCACATATACGAAATTCCCGATAAAATCGGAAACCTAAAGTCGCTGCGAATTTTGTTTTTAAGCAATAACAGACTCCGAAGCCTTCCGCCTGATATTGGGGATATGAGAAGCTTACAAGTTTTTGATCTTTCGAACAATAGACTAAACACGCTACCCAAAGAAATTGGAGGGATGAGAAATTTAAGGGAGCTTAACCTTAATAATAATATCCTGAAAAAAATTCCCTACCATATTCTCAAGCTAAATAAAATTGAAATAATAAACCTTAGAAATAATCCGGATATCAACCATCAAAAACATAAAATAAACGCCCTCTTACCGAACGCTAAGATCAGAATGTAACTGACAACTTGCCTGCTTTTGACGTCGAAAAGCAGAACAAATCATCGTGTACTTAAATTAAATGCTTAGAGGCTTATTAGGCTGTAATTTAGAATGTCGTTGCTTTGTAACAAATATTAGTTGGCACTTCCGGGGGTACTTGCTTCTTGACTACGCTCGATGACCGAATTCTATGAACATACATAAGTCTGCCGGTTTTGGTCGCCGAGCGAAGTTGAGGTGCTAATGATCTAAACTGCAACGAAATATAAAATAGACGCTATTTTAACCTCGGGCTTAACTTTCTCAAAAAGCTAAAACTGAAAACGGGAATCAGTTCTTAGCAAGGACCGGATTCCCGTTATATTTTTATACTTTAAACGGTTAATAATTTTACTTTTACAAAGAGTTTATTTGTTGAACAGCAAAGTATTGTATCATTAAATAATTAAATCATTTAAAGTCTATGAAATAAGGTCTCTATTCCGACTTTAGGCCGTTAAAGTTGAACCCAAGCGTAAATCTCAGCGTATTTGCCAGCGGATTATTGCTTCCCGCCGTGGGAAATAAATACGCAAAATCCAAACTGAATACATTAAGCATCAAGCCCATACCGGTCGTAAAATACTTTCTGTTGCCTTTGGTTTGGTCTTCATGGAAATAGCCCATACGCACGGCAAATAAATTATTGTACCAATATTCAAATCCCAAAGAATACATATTTTCTCGCATTTCCTCTCCAAATCCACCCGGGGCATCATAGAACGACTGAAAAACACCGACCGGAACCGATACATTGTCATCCATACCGGCAATAATAGAGTCTTGTACTAAAGGATCAAGTCTCGGTGGTGTGGGTACCAACAAACGATTGACATCAAAAGCAACCGTTACTTTATTGTAGTCATCCATTTCATAGGTAAAAGCGGTTCCTATCTTAAAATTGGCCGGAATAAACTCATAATAGGTATCACTGTAAGTTATTTTTGTTCCCAAATTGGAAACGTTGATCCCAAATGATAAATTAGCATTGGCTCCGTTAATTTCCATCGGTTTGGTGTAATACATTGAAATATCACCGGCAAAAGCATTACCCGGGTGAGTTGGGGCAGAGCCTTGTGTAGAAATTCCCCCCGTCAAGTTGGAGTGAATATAACGTAAAGCTATACCTCCGGAAAAATTTTTATGTAATTTTAAAGCATAGGCTGCATCAATAGAAAACTCATTGGGGTTAAAATCTCGAATGGTAGAACCTGACATATCCGTAAAGGTTATATTTCCCAAGGTAAAGTACATCAACGATAAACCAAACGCCTGATTTTCCGATATTTTATAACTCCCCGATATATTTGAAAAGTTAATATCCTGCACTAAGTTTCTTAACCAAGGGATATATGAGATATTGAATGAAACATCCTCTTCAATAAAAGCATATTTTGCCGGGTTCCAATGCATTGAATTTGGACTTGGAGTGGTGGCAACCCCCACATCTCCCATAGCTCCGGCTCGGGCATCAGGGGCAATCAATAAAAACGGCACTCCTGTAGTTATAGCATTCAACTCCTGTCCCAACTTATTTGAATTTTGTCCTTTTACTGTAAAAGTTGCAATAAAGAACATTAATATACTAAGTACTGTGATTTTCTTAATCATGATTCTTTTTTCAGTTAATAATGTCTAAAAACTCAACGCACAAAAATCTAAATTATTTTAATCTTAAAAAAAAGTAATTCCTACTTCAGTATCAACAATTTTTGATATTTCTCTTTTACTGTTCCGTCAGATGTTCTTATTTTTACCTTGTATATATAGGTTCCTCGACCAATTTTTTGTCCAAAATCATCTCGCCCGTTCCAATGGTACGGTCCGGCTCTGTAACCTTGAGCTTGGGTTTGCTCATATATGGTTTTTACTAATTTTCCACTTATCGTAAATATTTGAATCATAACTTCAATTTGCTCATAAGCTCGGTTGTGTTCAAAATAGAAATTCGTACTTGTTGTAAACGGATTCGGATAATTCAACAAATGTTTCAATTGTATATCATCAGCATTCACCACCGTGAAATCTAATACTTTCTCCGAAGAATTATTATAAACATCCCATGCCTTCACCGTTAATTGATGATTCCCTTCTTCTATATCAAAAAGAAAATGTTCTGCTTTGCCACTTTTGTAAGTATCCTTATCCGCAATATAATCTTGGTTCAAGGATATTACCTTACTTGTTTCATCATCAAATACGGCTGTTATATCGTGACCAATGGCACCGCTTGAAGTGTTAATTCCGCTCTCATCACTAAATTTTGCCAAAAGTACAGGCTCGGAGGTCGTGATACCTCCCGGAACAAAATTTTCATCATTCATATATAAGTTTATAACCGGTCCGGTATTGTCCGCCGGGTAATCATCAGAGACTCCCCCCACAAGAAAATCAGAAAAAGCTCCCTTAGCTGTTTGTTTATCGGCCATTCCGTAATAACTTATTTTTCCGGTATCCACATTTAAGAGAATATCACGGGGAACAATAAATTCAAAAGAAAATTCTCCGCTATTTACGGTAGCTTCGCCTCTGAACAATATATTTTTTCTTTCTTCGTATGTCCAAACCCCATCGCCGTCGTTATTCAAGGTTGTTACCTCCTGTTTTTTATCATAAACCACAGGAAAAACTGAGCCGGAAAATTCTTCCAACAAAGTCCCGTTGCGGTTTTGAACCTGCCCTGAAAAACTCACTTTTGAAAGGGCATTTATCGTATCATTAAACTCTTCTATGGGCTGTTCATTAACCGATGTCGTAGCAATAAAGTGTTCAGCATATCCGAGTTTCATTGACGGATCTCCCAACAAAAAGAAAATTAAATTCTTATTGTCACTCAGTTGATTCTTCGTCAAGCGTATGATATCCCCCATTCTTACTTGCTCGCCGGATTCATCGTTCTCAAACAGCGAGGCATACAGTTGCTTTGTGAGTCTGGCATTGGAGCCTATGTAGGCAATACGAGCAGTAGTAAACATAGCAATTGCTCCTCCTTTCGGATTTAATAAAACACGCTCTCCGGCAGACAAAAAGCTGTAATCGTCAAAGCGGCTGAATTCGCAGGTTGCCGTTATAAAAAGAGGATACTTGGGTGCATTACTCCAATTCTCTATTTCACTTATTGTGAGCACCCGTTCATGTGCCCAGCCTTTTACTCCTCCATGGCCTGTATAATTCACCAATAAAGTTCCCTTTAAAACCTCGGCTGTTATATCGGTATTAACTTCCGGGTAGCGTTCTCCCCCGGCTACAGTTATTTGCCGATAGGCATCCATATATATTTTTCGAATATTAAACCAAGGGTAATTTCTGTCCGTATTAATTGCTAAAGTATCTGCATCACGAATGTGTGCATTCGAATTTTCATCATCAGCCACAAACACTAAACGATTTCTCCACGGACCAAAATATTTCGAGTTTTCATAGTCCTTATATTTTTGAATCAGTGCGTTGGCTTGGGAAGTATTGCTGACCGGCAATCGTCCCACACCAATATCCAGTTTTCCGACAAGAGATATCCCGACATCTCCTTCTTCGATATCCAGTAAGCCGAAAAAATCATCGGAAAAATAGGAGGCATCTTGGCCGGTGGATATTTTATTTTGGTAACACAATATGTAATTTGTATTCCCTTCGAAATCGTCCTTGTTATTGTACGAGGCATCTCCGAACAACAGTAAATACTTTAGAGCATCTTCCGGCTCAGAGGCTTTTTCATAAAGCATTCTGACAAAGTTCCGAATGGCCGAAATATCTTTTGCTCCGCTTGAAAATTCATTGTATATTTTTTCAGGTGTTGTAATAAAAACATTCAAATTATCCTGCTCTTCTCTCAATAATTTTAACTCTTCGGCCTGTGAATAAAAAAGTGGATGGGTAACTATAATCATATCAATATCAGGATCTGTCGCGTGCAAGTTTTGATTTTCAACAAGGGTTGCTTCGGACGGATCCGGGCTGTAATAATTGTTGGTTTCAAATACAACAAATTCTTTCAGTTCATTGGTAGCCACCGTAAACCTCAGAGTTCCCGAACTATATTCTGCTTCAACAATTTTGGGATGTACCGGATCGGTAATATCCCATACCGACAAATTTTCTTGAGCATCTGAGATAATATATTCCGTATAAGTCCCGGAGCCGTAGGCCGCTGTATTACTGAAACGCATTTGCCCCCCATCCCATTTCAATGCTCGAACGGCATTGACCTCAATATAATTTAACCATCCCCTCCATGAAGGAAAAGATTGCTGATAGCTGAGAGTTACCGATATTTGATGGGCTTGTTGCGGACTGACATTAAAATCGACAGAACCGGTTCGTGCGGACGAATGATCTCCGTAGGGACTAATTCCTATACTTTCTGTCGTACCCTCGGCCTCTACACTAAAATATGAATAGGAAGTTGAAGCTGCAGCAACATCAACTATAATTTGAGCATCCTGCCCGGAAACCAAATTTGGAAAAGCAAAATCATAGGTTTTAGTCAGCTCAATATCAAATACATCCCCGTAAAAAATCCGACCTGTTTTTGCAAGGTTAACTCTGTCTTCATCTATCACTTTAAAATCATTAAATGTATTTACGGTATAATCCGGCGTAACATTCAAAGATTCTGTATGTTCAATATTGTTATTCATTGAGCTGTTGTAATCCGAACTGAAATAATAGTAACTCACATCCGAGTAGAAATGATTAATATGATTATACTTCTCATCGTCAAGATCATACACCCATTTATCGGCGGCTTTGGCATAAAATACAATACCGTCGTCGGTTTTGAGAATATTGTTCTCCGACAAATCATCGGGGTCGGTATTATTAACCCTCATCGACAACAAACCGATATCATTTCCGAATACACGTACATTTTCGGCATTTGCAAGCCCCATAGAACTCAAGTCTGAATACGACAACTTATACAGTCCGGTTTTTGAAATCGGAACACGAACCCAGCTCCCTGTACTCAATACCGAATTATCAGCAAATTGTTTAGCAGCTTTAAACGAATTTTGCTTGTTCCCCACCCCCGTATATACAATATCAAATTCAAGAAGCTTTTCGATCCGATTATTTTGTGTATACCTAAACGGATTAACTTGTAACGAAAGCTGCCTTTTTCCCCGAGCAATTTGCACATTTGTTGAAACCTGAAATTCTCTTGTAAGCCCGTCTTTTTTAGAGATTAGCTTCTCTTCTTCAGGAGAACAAAAGGCCGTTTTTACATTAATTAGTTGTGCGTCGTATGAAGTGTAACCCGACTGATTCCCAAGTTCTAACACCTTGGTATAAGAAGGGGCACAGGGTATGGATCGTAAATACTCAGCATCGGAAAAATTCAACAGCTTATAGGACTCTTCTTTGCTTTCAACTACAATAATATCGCCCCAATTTAGTTTTACATGTAGTTTTTGTGCTGAAACAAAATAATTGAAAAAGAACAGAACAGTGCTTAAAACAAATATTTTTTTATAATACATTGATTTGGTTTTATTTACGAATTTATTCAAACTAATATTTAATAAAAAAGGAATACTTATAATCTATGATATTTGCGTTTCTCAAACAATCACATTTTTATAAACGCATTTTTTTAAAAATGATTATGCTTTTGTTATGTATAAATAAAACAACAGCTCAAAATTTTGAACTTTTGGGTCCGTTAGCAGACCCTGTAATCATAAATCCTGCCTATACCGGCTTGGACAATTGTAAACGGCTGACTATTAATTTTAAGAACAATTTTTATTCCGATATCGGAACCGGGTCTTTTACTTCCGGCATCAAAAATACAACCGCAGGTTTTGCCCTTGTTGTTCTCAACCAAATGGAAGGTAAAAGTATTAATACTTTTGAGCTCAAAGGTATATTCTCCAAAAAAATTACAATCAAACCATTACATATTCTAAACTTAGCCTTTGAAAGTTCCTTTATAAGGCAAAATATAAACACTTCTCACCTTATATATCGACATATGATCAATCCGATAGCCGGAACAGTTTCGTTATCCGGAGCCGGTTACAACTACCCCCCCGTAACGCTGACAGATTTTGCAGCCGGCCTCATATACTATACCCCCCGCTACCGAACAGGATTTTCAATTAAACACATGTCCGGTTTTTATAATAAAATTGAACAAATAAATAATATCCCGGAGGCTCAGTTTCACTTTGGATACAGCTTTTCGATGCAAACAAAGTACTCAAAAGTAAAAAAAATTATTATTCCGGAGCTATTTGTACAATACAAGGATAACAACTTGCGTTTTCGCTATGGAGTATCATTATACAGTAACTATTTAAGTGCACATATTTTTGCAGAACATTCAACTTTTCAAACTGTTGGATATAATGTAGGCTGGCAATATTTGTTCAATAAACTCTCAATAGGTTATACATACAACATGACAATGAATAAATATTTGTTCAATCCGATACACAGTCACCAAGTAAAAATTGGTTACAAATACGGCTGTATCGAAAAAAGAAATAAAAAAAATACAATATTTTGTACAAGTTTTTAGTTATATTTGTAAAATCAAATTAAAATAAAACAGGTTATATTATGAAAATGAGACAACTTTTATCTCCGGCCGTTGTTGCTTTGGCAGTTATTTTTTTTAGTTCCTGCGGTGGTGGTGATCGTGGAATAGGATTAGGAAATGTTTCGCACACAACCGGTTGGGCATACAACAGTTCAGAGAACGGAGGGTTTGAAGTCGCTCCGTATAATGAGCAAAGAACCGGCCCCGGTTTAATACTGATTGAAGGCGGAGCCTTTCAAATGGGAAGAACAGAACAAGATTTAATGTACTCATGGAACAATCAACCAAGACGAGTTACATTAGCTTCCTTTTATATGGATCAAACAGAAGTAAGAAATGTAGATTACAGAGAATATGTTCACTGGGTAAGAAAAGTTTTTTCCGACATGAAGCAAGTATATTTAGATGTACTTCCTGACACATTGGTTTGGAGAAGGCCTTTAGCTTTTAATGAACCCTATGTAGAGTATTATTTCAGACATCCTTCGTATCACAACTATCCGGTGGTGGGAGTAGATTGGAATCAAGCCAATGACTACTGCCTGTGGAGAACAGACAGAGTAAACGAGCAGATACTTATTGACGAAGGAATTCTTGAGCACAACCCGGCCGATCAGCTTGGAGAGAAAAACTTTAACACAGAGGCCTACTTTGCAGGCATGTATGAAGGACAGGTCAGACAAAACCTACCAACCTTAGACGGCAGCGGCAGTCGTCCCGTAAAAGTGGAAGACGGAATATTACTACCTAAATACAGACTTCCGACAGAAGCTGAGTGGGAATATGCGGCATTGGCACTCAAAGGAAACTCGGAAACTTCACCCGAAAGAATTTGGTCTCATAAATTATATCCATGGAACGGACATTACCTCAGAAACGATTCTAAACGTGATTTAGGAAAATTCAGAGCTAACTTTAAAAGAGGTCGAGGTGACCTTATGGGTGTAGCCGGTGCTTTAAACGATAAAGCAGCCATTACCGCTCCTGTAGATTCTTATTGGCCCAATGACTTTGGATTGTATTGCATGGCCGGAAACGTCAACGAATGGGTACAAGATGTTTACAGACCACTTTCATCACAAGATGTGAATGATTTCAGACCGGTAAGAGGAAATGTATTTACTGTATTGGAAACAGACAATGACGGAAACTTCCTTAACCCCGACAGCTTGGGTCGTATGAAGAGAAGACGAATGACCGACGAGGAAAATGAAAAAAGACATAATTATCACAGCTCATACAATATAAACTACAAAGATGGTGATGTAAAATTCAGCGTTGTGGACGACTGGAGTGCTGACCCGGTTGAAAACTCCAAAGACATGTATGTACAAGGAGATGACAAGGGAAAAGGAATTCGCTCACTAATTACGGATCATGCCAGAGTATATAAAGGCGGTGGTTGGAACGACCGAGCATATTGGTTGGTACCCGGTGCCAGAAGGTTTCTCGATGAAAATCAAGCAAAAGATGACCTGGGTTTCAGGTGTGCTATGATTAGAGTAGGCAGCACAAGCGGAAACTAATAAACAATAAATTATTATATTTATGACCTCGTTATTTAGCGAGGTCTTTTTTTTTCTCTTATTGCCAAAAAAAATATTTATATGTCTGCCAAAATAAAAGAACTCTATAAAATAATACCTTCTCCGCAAAAAATTATTACCGACACTCGGTTGCTCAAAAAAGGCGATGTTTTTTGGGCTATCAGAGGTGAAAATTTTGACGGCAATAATTTTGTGCAAGAAGCCCTTAACACTGGGGCTGCCCATGTAGTTTGCGAACAGGAAAAGTTTATTTCAAATTCGCGTGTTAGTGTGGTAAAAGACAGTTTACTTTGCCTGCAAGAATTTGCATCATACCACCGACAGCAACTCGGCATTCCGGTAATAGCCGTTACGGGAACCAACGGAAAAACAACAACAAAAGAATTAATTTTTAATGTATTAAGGACGAAATATCAAGTTTCTGCAACCCAAGGTAATTTTAATAATCATTTGGGGGTTCCGCTCAGTCTTCTTCAATTTACCGATGAAACAGAAATCGGTATTATAGAAATGGGCGCAAACCACGTCGGGGAAATAGCCGCTTTATGTAAAATTGCCAAACCCGACTACGGCATAATTACAAATATCGGAAAAGCTCATCTCGAAGGTTTTGGCTCATTTGAGGGCGTAATACAAGCAAAAACTGAGCTCTACAACTATTTGAAAAATAAGCAGATTGTAATAAATCGGGAAAATGAAATCCTTAAGGAACACGCCCACTCAAAAAAAATATTTTCTTACGGAATATCCCCGGCTGCGAACCTGTTCGGAGAGTTGGTATCATCATCCCCTTATTTAAACATACAAATAAACAAACCAAAGCAATTTGCCCTATCCACACAATTAACCGGCAAATACAATTTTGAAAATATACTGGCTGCTGCTGCTTTTGGGTTTATTTTTAATGTATCTGCAGAAAATATTGCGTTGGCCGTTCAAGAGTATAAACCGGACAATAACCGCTCACAAATTATTGAGTACAAATCCGTAAAGATTATTGCTGATGCCTATAATGCCAACCCGGCCAGTATGATTCCGGCCATCAACAACATGTTTGATTCTGAATATGATACCCTTTATTTTATTCTCGGCGATATGTTAGAATTGGGAGAATATGCTCAAGCGGAACATGTCAATATTTTGGAACACCTCAGAAAATTAGAAGCAAATAATCCCGGCAAAACGGTTCAAACTATTCTTGCAGGTAAAGAATTTCAACGAGCTACAGATGAAACAGAACATACCCACCCGATATCGTACAGCCATCCGGATAAAATATGCACTTTCCTGAAAACCATCGAAATATCTAATGCTCAGATGCTTATTAAAGGCTCTCGTTCCATGGAGTTGGAAAAACTCCTTCCTTGTATAAAAAACAGTATTGTATAACCGGCATCGGCCGTCTGCTGTATAATTATTGCCGTATCGGATTGTCACCTGCGTGAAATGAACAACAAAAAAATGCAACTAAAACGGAAAAGTACATCTTATAGCGGAACAAATTATTTAAAAAAATTATAAATCAAATGAAAAAAACATTATTACTTCTAAGTCTTATTATTTCCGGATATTTTATTTCTGCCCAAGAAACAATATTTGAATTCACAATAAACTCAAAAACTAAATTACAAAAGATTAGTTCAATTATTTCAATTGATAATGTTGAAGGAAATACAGTAACTGCTTATGCTAATTTACAAGAGTTTGAAAAATTTAAAGCACTCGGAATTAAATATAAGGTTCTGCCCCACCCCGGCTCAGGCAAGGCATTAACCATGGCAACTACGGTTGCTCAGATGGCCGATTGGGATCGCTATCCTACCCATGATGTTCTTATGGAAATGATAGATCAATTTGCTGTTGATTATCCTGAAATTTGTAGAGTTGAAACTATTGGGATGTCCGAAGAAGGTCGCCCGGTAAAAGTTGTAAAAATAACTGATAACCCTGATACTAATGAAAATGAGCCGGAATTTTTTTATACAGGACAAATGCACGGAGATGAAATAGTTGCCTACATAATGTTTTTACGATTAGCTGATTATTTATTAGAAAATTATGATAAAAACCAACGAGTTACAGATTTAATAAATAATGTTGAAATATGGATTAACCCACTTTCAAACCCGGACGGAACTTATAATGGAGGAAACAATACAGTAGCGAGTGCAACTCGCTCTAATTCAAACGGAGTAGATTTGAATAGAAGTTTCCCTACGCCTAATCTTACTAATCCGGCAGGTCAAAATGAAGCAGAGGTTCAAATGATGATAGCTTTTGCTGAAAATAATAATTTAGTACTTTCAGCAAACTCTCATAGTGGAATTGAACTCGTTAATTTTCCTTGGGACACATGGGAGTCGTCGCACCCTCATGCTGATCATGATTGGTGGTACCAAGTTTCTCGTAACTATGCCGATATTGTTCATGAAAACGCTCCCGCAAATTATATGGATGCTTACGACAATGGTGTTACACATGGTGGCGATTGGTATGTTGTAAATGGTAGTCGTCAAGATCACATGGGATACTATCAACATTGTAGAGAGGTTACTCTTGAACTTTCTGATGCTAAAATGCTTGATTGCGGACTTTTACCTGCTCATTGGGATTATAATAAAGATGCAA
>JAYEIA010000256.1:0-25759 GCA_034659855.1 Bacteroidota bacterium | reverse complement strand
TTTATCGTTACAATATCATTTCAATCAATATGTTATACTGCTTTCTATTAAAATTTTATGAATAAAATAGGTTAATACTACGTCTGTTTAGTATCTTTTGATTACGGCGGTTTATTCTGTTTAGAGCCCAAAACATTATTATTGTCTTGTACAAAGTCAAATGCTTTCTATACTTTAAACAGTAAATAATTTTACTTTTACAAAAAGTATATTTGTTGAACAGCAAGTTATTGTATCATTACATCATTAAATAATTAAACCATTTAAAGTATAAATACAATAAATTCTCCGCCGAAAATCACATGCTCTCAAATTGCTCTTTGAAAGTACCGGGTTCTTTTCAATAATTTTATTAAATTTGTAGTAGAAAAAACATACCTCCATGAAAGAAAACCCCAAATTTACCGAATTAAAACAAAAACAAGCCGAAGCCCTGAAAGGTGGAGGTAAAAAAAGAGTAAAAAAACAGCACGACAAAGGAAAGTTGACGGCTCGAGAGCGTATGAAGTTACTCTTCGATAAAGATTCTTTTCAGGAAATGGGTATGCTCGTAGAACACCGCTCACAACAATTTGGCCTCGATAAGTATAAAATTCCCGGAGACGGTGTTGTGACCGGATTCGGAAAAATAAACGGTCGATTGGTTTATGCATTTTCACAAGATTTTACTGTATTGGGAGGCTCTTTGGCCGAATCCCATGCCGAAAAAATTGTAAAAATTATGGATTTGGCAATGCAAAACGGAGCTCCGATTATTGGGCTGAACGACTCCGGCGGAGCAAGAATACAAGAGGGCGTTGTTTCACTGGGTGGTTATGCCGATATTTTTTATCGGAACACCCGAGCATCCGGGGTTATTCCGCAAATATCAGCCATTATGGGGCCGTGTGCGGGCGGTGCAGTTTATTCTCCCGCCATTACCGATTTCAACATCATGGTTGAAAATTCATCGTTCATGTTTGTGACCGGTCCGCATGTTGTCAAAACGGTTACTCATGAACAAGTCAGTTCGGAAGAACTCGGAGGCTCAAGCACCCACTCTGAAAAATCGGGAGTAGCACATGTTACCGCACCGAATGATGCCGTGGCTATTGAGCAAATTAAGACCATGCTGAGCTATATGCCCCAAAATTGTGAAGAACTGCCGCCGGAAGTGCAGTCCAATGAAAATTCAGGTATTCTGCAACCCAAACTTGACGATATTATCCCGGAAAACCCAAATCAACCTTACGATATCAAAACCGTGATTGAGGAAGTTACCGATGCTGATTCATTTTTTGAAATTCACAAAGACTTTGCGGAGAATATCGTCGTGGGATTTGCACGATTAGCCGGAAAAAGTATTGGTATTGTAGCAAATCAACCCATGTTTCTGGCCGGAGTACTGGATATAAAATCTTCTCAGAAAGGGGCTCGCTTTGTTCGGTTTTGCGATTCTTTTAATATTCCGTTGCTTGTTTTGGAGGATGTTCCGGGGTTTTTGCCCGGGACCGATCAGGAATGGAATGCAATAATTACCAACGGAGCAAAACTGCTTTATGCATTTTCCGAAGCTACGGTTCCGCGAATAACGGTGATTACCCGAAAAGCATACGGCGGTGCCTACGATGTTATGAACTCAAAACACATTGGAGCAGATCTGAATTTTGCATGGCCTACGGCGGAAATAGCCGTAATGGGCTCCAAGGGGGCTGCTGAAATCATTTTCCGTCATGAGATAAAGAATGCTGATGATCCGGAGAAAAAACTGGCCGAAAAAGATAAGGAATATAATGATGAATTTGCCCATCCGTACAATGCGGCCGCCAGAGGATATGTTGATGAGGTTATTGAGCCAAAATATACACGAGAGCGCTTGATAAAAGGATTTGAAATGTTGAAAAACAAAGTGGATACTTTACCCAAAAAGAAACACGGGAATATTCCGCTGTAATATTTTTATGCAAAGCTGCATTTTAACAAACTAAAATTGGGAAAAAGACCGGTTTACCGGAAAAAAAGCCGTCAGGCTTGCTCATTAACCCGAAGGAAATCGAGAGTTTGTGCTGTCCCAAAATATAAAAATCCCGGAGGGATGAACATTAAATCGATCATTCCTACGGAATTTAATTTAATTCGTATTTTATGCCCCCGTGTTTCATTTCATACAGGGCTGTCTATGGGGCATCGCTCTATGATTGTAAAAGCACACCGACAATTTTGACAACATGACCAAAATAAAAAACGCTCAAACAATTTTGAGCGTTTTTTATAAACAAATATTTTAGGAACGGATACGAAATAAATTATGATTGCGTAAGAAGTTATTTTGTTTCTGTTCCTTAGCCTTAATACTCCCACAACCAAGGTTGCATTTTACGATGCTTGGCATGAAAATCATTATAAAATCTTGTAGCTTCTTTATAGTTAGAAAAATCGCCGGCGGATAATCTGAATTTGTTTCCTTGAGCAGGAATGATATCAATCGTTATTCCTTTAGCCTCCAACCTGCTTTTTTCTTTTTGAGCTAAATTTGGAGTCGGTAAACTCCCTACGACCAGATAAGAACGACCTCTGACCGGCTGTTTCATTTGAACATTTCCGTAATTCACTTCCTTAACAGGTTCTGTTTCCTTTTCTGTTTTCTCATCAGTACCGGAATCAACTCCGGTATCGGTAGATTCAGGTGCCACATACTCGCTGTCGGCAGTATCTGTTTCAAGTTTATCGGTTGTCTGCGTATCCTCATCGGTGCTTTCATCTGTACCGGCACCATCTTCTTGAGTTTCATCTGTACCACTTGCCGGCTCATTATTATCCTCAAACCACTCGGTAACCTGTGCGCGTCCGGCATCCATCCACTCGGGCTTCAAGAAATATATTGCAACTCCCGAAAGTACAATGGCCGCAATAATAATAATGAATATCAATGTTCCTCTGTAGCGTCGTTTTGATTTTTTGACGTTCTCTCTTTGTGTTGCCGAAGTTTCGCTCACTCTATTCGCGCCTGCACTATCTAACTCAACAGAAGTCAAGCCATAGGAATCCACTAAAAGATTCTCTTTGGGTGTATAGTTAAAAAACAGCTTATCATCTTTTAATTTTGAAAACACACCAAGCTCAGGGAAAACAACTTTTTTGCCGGCACTTAGTTTAGATTTGATGGTTTTTACATATTCCGCAATTTGCTTTTCAGCATCTTCGAGGGATATTTTCTGTTGCTTAACCATGTAGTCTCTTAGCAGACCGCCGTCCTTCCGAATTTCGGGATCAAATACAATATCTTTGCTCGGCGGAGTGATTGTATTCGTCTTCTCATCAATTTTGGACGAGATATAATGTGCTTTAAACGCTCCAAAATCAGATAAGATTACTCTATCGTGAGTAAATAATAAATCCCTTATGTATTGACTTATTTCCACTTTAGATTAATTTTTGTTAAACAAAGATAAAGAAAATTATTGTATACTTCAAATTGAAACCGGCTAAATCTTTAAATATTAGACGTTTTCAACAATTCAAATCTGGGAATAATTTCCGACAAAAGCTCTCCAAATAATGTAATTCATTAACAATCAATGCATTACTCCTTAATGGATGATTCCTTTCTTACGAAAATGCATTGTTAATATCTTGTAAAGAATTATTTACAAAAAAACCTAACTCTTTAGTTATTTTTATTATACACCGGTTTATTCAAGTATAAATTACAGTATTTTGTTACCACTTTTTTTAATAAATACAATGCAGGAAATTCTGTTTCCTGCATTGTATTGCAAATTTTTAATGACAATTTTTACTCTACGAACACTTTTTTATGAACTATTCCTTTCTCGCTAATAATTCTGACCAAATATGTTCCTGTCGATAATCCGTTTACAGGTATAAATTGATTGTCTTTGTTCACAGTAATATGTTTGAGTTGTCGCCCGCTAAGATCAATTAGAAATAGCTCAGCATTTATTAACTCATCGGATTTGACATAGAAACCTGTTATGCAAGGATTTGGAAACAATTCAATACTATTAGCCTCAGGAGAAATCTCGTTGGTCCCGGTAGCCGGCATAACATCAATTCCAAAATATGTTTCAATATATTCTCCGGCTAAATCCGTAGCTCTGAGTGCAACATTCACCAAGCCGGCATTTCCGTTGCTTGGTATTCCGTGGAAACGACGAGCTTCAGGTTCAAAGAATAACCAATCCACAGTTGTCTCGTCAGAATATTCAAATTTGGATGTATAGCTCAACTCATCATTGAAATCAATATCCTCAAATACATTCTCGTTAAATATGTATTCAAAGGCTTCATTTTCATTTATTTCAAAATCTTTAATTGGATTGGAAACATAGGGTGCATCGTTTACATTGAGTACCTCAACAGTAAATTCGGCATCAGCCTGAGCGCCGTGGGTGTCAAATGCAGAAATTACGAATTGATATACTTCAACATCTTCATTTCCCGGTTTTCCGGAATACGTCAAATTTTGATTGTCGAATTCCAACCAAGCCGGGAGTTGTTCTCCTCCGGATAAACTTGACGTATAAGCTACGATTTCATCGCCTTGATCCGGTTCATTAAACACCGTGGACTCAACAGTAAAGCTAAAGAGCTCATCTTCCGACAAGGTCTTCGGTTTAATAGTTTGAACAACTTCAGGCGCATTATTAACTCGAGTATGAATAATAAACCGGTCTTCTATGGGTTCTCCGGAATAATTGACGACAGTTTCCGGCATATCGGAAAGTGGTACAAATATTCCTTCCTGAACATCTTCAAAGTACAGGTTTAAATTATCAAATTGTGCAAATTCCTCTAACAATATAGTATAAGTTCCCTCGGAAGTCGCTGCAATACACAACGGAATTTCAAGATCTTCCTCCGCATTTATATCAATGGCATTAATGGAAACCGGCACTTGCCCCTCATCAGTAAGGGTATAAATGTGCGGAATATTAGGCATCCAACTCGGAGAAAATAATTTATAAGCATCATATGAGCCGTCAAAGTCTTTGGTGGCTGCATATTGAGTATAAATTACCGTGTTGTCCTCATATCCGTTACCTGCAATTCTGAAACTTAATCGCTTTTGCTCTTCTTTTGTACTTTTGAAAAACGGTTCGTTACTGTGCACCCGATGTGAATTATTAACTGTTACAGAAGGATTCTCACCCGTTGCATGAACAAAAAATCCTTGCATGGGTGCAATTTTGTTTGTTTGTCCGCCTGACGGATTTCCGTTTACATAACTGGCATATTGGGTTCCGTCCCAAGTATATACTCCGTTGTCAATATTCGATGCTGTACCCGCAACCAAATTCCAATCAATGGCAGAAGGGTACGGATTACCAATGAGGTTCCAACCATCGTAAAATTCAGGTAGTGAGCTTGATATTTGGTCATTAGCAGTATAGCTCATCAAAGAAGAAAAGTTAAAACTACCGGTATTGGGAGTCCCTGTATAAATAATCGTTCTGCCCCCACTTGACCAAGAGCTGTAACCTTTTCCTTCTGTTAAATCGACAGCTGCTGCACCTTCTCCGTTATGTGCATATTGCCATCCGGGAACCAGATTATTTGAGTCAAAATTTCCGGCAGGAGCTGAATTTGGATCACCGTTTAAGTCTTCAGGCTCATAATATTTATGAAAATTAGGGTTAAATTCACCGCTTGAATGTGTCGTGAATAAATCAGAATTTGCATTATTGGTAACATCTGCATCAATGGGTGAAGACACATAATGTGCTTCATATGCAGTCAAATAGCGTTCGACTTGTATTTCACCTGTGCCCGTTATATTTCCGTTATCAATAAACGAGGCACTTGCATTACTGTTTGCCGGTGACTTCAGGATTAATGTTCCGTTCATTGTAAAATCTCCGGAAACCGTTAAACTGTTACCGGCATTTACTGATAGCGTAGCTCCGGTTTGCAGGCTTATTTTTCCGCATTCCGCAGAAATTGAGACAACGGGGTCATTAGCTACATCGGGAATATCTATTTCATCCAATGATGTAGGAACACCTCCGTTAGTCCAATTATTGGCATCGTTCCATACATTATCAACTGAACCGTCCCACGTTAAGATTCCCGAAATATATGTTGAACTTATTGTAAAAAAGTTTCCTGTTCCAAACTCATTGAATGTTGTTGTTTCATCAGAGGCTATTGTTCCTGCATTAGCATCACCGCTAATAGTCGGAGTAGCATCTAACTCATTCCAAACGGAAGTTGTTGGCTGATTCCATTCCGCAATACGCATTTCCGAGCGGTTTGCATCTGAAGCAAAGCCTCCGTTTAATGCATCCCAGCGTAATTTCACCAAAGCCGTTGTTGACGAAGGAGCCAAAACTCTCCAATATTCATTTTCGCTGACATGTTGTAAAATTCCGTCCATATTGGCAGGATCCATGCTTTCAGGATCGGTTGCATTCAGCGGGTTGTCATTATAATACTGAGTTACCCAGTATCCTGTAGCTTGTATATTTTCCAAAAAGATATTACCGTATCGTGAATTATCACCAACGGGAAAATCGAAATCTCCGCCTTGAATCATCCGATTAGAAAGCGGACCGTCAACAAAGTTACCGGGTCCTGCTCCTGAAACTATATTTTGTAATGAATTCTCAAGAGTTAGAATATTTGAAGATGTCGTACTTATAATTCCATTAATAAATTTTAATTGGTTATCAACATCAACAGGCGAAGCCAGTGTAAGTCCGGCATTATTGCTCATTTCAAAATTATAAAAGGCATTTGTTCCCGTAAAATTTTCGGTTCCCGAGACCGTTTGAGCAGTCGTACCTCCAATTCTTACTATAGCATCAACTCCGGAGCCTGCATTAAAACTTCCGGAGTTAAAGAGAATATCTCCGTTCACAGTCATCATTTTGTTATGCTCGTTAATAAAATTTAATGTATTGTTAACACCGTCAATCGTCAAATTTCCTAAAACAGTAAAATCCAAATTAGGGAATCTTCTTTCACCGGTTCCTGTCAGCTTTAAATGTCTTAATTGAGAAATATCATTTAAAACATCAACATCAGTTGTTCCTGTATATTCTAAAGTACCTCCTATTTCACTTAAAAATTCCTCATAATAACCGGCAGGTAATAGTCCGGTTTCAGTAGATAAAGTACCTGAACCGTTCACAATTCCGAGTCGGTTTCCAAATTTAGTTCCCTGTTCCAGTACACCTTTAATTTCAGTTGAGTAGGATTTTATATAATTTTGGTCAATCAATACTGTATGGGCATTATCAATAATTACAATGGCACCGGAAGGTCCGCTTGACGGAACTGTTCCGCCGGAAGTAGGATATGTATCCCAAGTTGCAGAATTTGTCCAATTACCGTTCTGAACAGAAATATAACCGGGTACTTGATCCGGTATGGCACCGTTTCCATAATTTTGAGGCTGAATACCTGCCGTATAATCTCCTGAAATTTCGGCATCAGCATCACCAAGGAAAGAGAAAATGATTTTTTCGTTTGTTTCATCAAAATCGTCCCAGTCATATTTATTCCAATTTCCGGAACCGTCTGAAAGTAGTCTGGCAGGAATATAATCCGTTACACTATAGCCCGAAGGTGTTGTTGGATCAAAAACCACGTCAGTAGCTTCATAATAAAATTCAACCGTACCTTTTAGATCGGTAAACCCATCGGTATTTAGGGACCAATAATACTGTAATGCATTATCAACATCGGTAATTTCGTCGTCGGGAGCCTCTACATCTTCTGTAATTGTCGGATGTATCTCATCAGCAGCTTTCACAATCAAATAGGCTGTAGAACTTGAATTCTGAGTAATTAAAGTCTTTACGGGAGTGTAAATTCCACCTGCACCAATAGGATATAAAAATGAACCGGCTCCGGAAGGAAAATACTTCTTTATTCCACTATCAGTAAATGACTTATTGG
The DNA here is from genome assembly GCA_034659855.1 of Bacteroidota bacterium. Lineage (GTDB taxonomy): Bacteria > Bacteroidota > Bacteroidia > Bacteroidales > JAADGE01 > JAYEIA01. Next base: position 17,857 of record JAYEIA010000256.1, on the reverse strand, counting down.
TTGATATCATATTACCGGCAGAGTACGGATTTTGCTCAATAAAACTTGCAGGAAGTGATAAGGTAAGCAAGTTTTGACCAATATCGAATACACCTGATTCAAGTTGAACGGCATTATTAATTTTAATATCAATTCCCGAATTTACAGTTATACCATTTATATTATTCACTGTAAGTTTTCCGAATTCACTTTCAATATTAGTTTCTCCCATTATAAATTGTACTATAGAACCTTCAAACACAATTCCTCGCCCGGAGCCTCCGTATGAGTGTAAACCGGTATTGTATAAATCCCCGTATAGTGAGACTTCATTGCTATTATCTAAGAAATTTCCGTTTTCGATTCTTAAATCGTCTTCTATTGTTATGTTACTTTGAAGTGTTAACTTATTAGTTCCTTGTTTAGTCAGCTGATAAAATGCTGTTAATGAACTCCCTTGAATCTCTTGATCGGATAATCCGGCGAACAAAACAATATTATTATTATGGATAAAAGAACCGTTATTAATAAAATTACCTTTAGTTAGAGTCATCGTATTTCCGTCGGCATCCAATATTGTATTTGCTGAGATTGTTAAATTCTCCTCGATAGTAGCCGGAACCGTCCACAAGCTTACTCTCGGATTATTGGCTCCACTGACAGTCAAGTTCATTAAAGGCTTATTGATATACATTCCGATATCTTGCGAGGAGGGTGTATTGAGGTTTCCAATATTTATTGTTGTTCCTGATTTTAAATCGGAAACTTCGGGATCAAAATAGAATGCGGCTATTGCAGGGCTTGTCTGAGCTCTGACAATAGTAAAACTTCCGTTGGTATGTGTAAAGGAACTTCCTGCGTTGAGAATTTCAAAAACACCTCTATCGTTTACCGGTGCTGCATATTGTCCGATTTCAACGATTCCGCCTGATTGAGAAAATAAGAGGATTCCTTCTTCAGTTCTTAATTGTCGTCTGATTTGAGACCCCACTTTTAACGTACCGCCGGAAACTTCAATGGCAGCCAAACCGCCTGCTCCGTATTCAATATAATTATTTCCGTTTCCTGTACCTGTAGCCATATCAACCGTTCCGCCGGAAACAATGAGTTTTCCGTTCAGCTTGATTCCGGTATCATCTCCGGAAATATTTAACACTCCGTCAAGAAGTTCCAAAGTACTTTCTGCGGGTAACAAAAAGTCATCTCCTCCGGTTGATAAATTGAGAGAAATTCCGGAATTATTCAAGATAAGCTTTCCGTTTAGCATTTGTATCGGTTTCAAATTTGATGTGCCGGAAGGGTCTGAATTTAAACTTAAATTGGAATTCATTGCCATAGAATACGTTGGATCTGTTCCTTTATTCATTATTAATTGGTTAAATAAAGGTACAGCAGTCATATTTGCAAAAGTAGAATTCTGTAAACCTGCAAATTCAATATCAGCCATTGCCTTATTCGAAGCTCGGAAGAAAACAAAGTTCGAAGACCCTGACGGGTTTATTACATCTCCGTATAACACTAATTTGTGTTTTAATGTGCCGGTTATATCCTCTACCGTGTATTCCGAGTTGGCTTGATTCTTAAAATCAATGTTTCCGTAAACGGTCAATTTTCGGGCTGTTCCGCTTCCTTGAAATTCTATATTAAATGAATTGCCTCCGTTAAATTCAATATCATTTTCCACGGTAACATCACCATTGGCGGCAGAATTCAATTTCAAATACTGATCGTCCTTGAAAAAGCGTATATCATTATGTACAGTAATATCAACATCGGATAATTCGATGTAACCACTGTTGTAGCCTGAATACTCAAATTGTAATATCGGATATTCCGCAATAGTATTACCTACGGTATAAGAAGGATAATAAGTTGTAGATAAATAAAGGCCGTCGGCATCGTCTATATCGGCATTTGAGCCCGGGAATGCCCTTGAATAGGTCCAAATGGTACTCGAAGCATTTAAAAATTCCCCAAAATCTCCTGCCGGAATATCCGACCCCGATATGATTATTTTACTCGAATGGTCAGCTGTACTTTCCGGATCAGCCGCATCGGGATCTCTGTTGGTAACAAAGCCAAAATTACAATCAGCTCCGTTCTGCCCCACAGTTACCAATGAACTTTCTCCACCGCCGTATCTGAGTATACTTAGCATAGCAATATTAATCGGTGCATAATCAGCGTGTGTGCTGCTTACCGCAACGGCATAGTTTCTATCCTCATTACCGCTTGTTGAATTTTCACCGATTACAACTATGTCACCGGTGGTAGGTAAATCCTTGCTGTGAGTTAAAGGAGTATTCCCATCAGGAGTAGTTGACCATGTATCATAATCATGCCATTCTCCGTCTTTTCTGGCATAAAGTGTTCTGACATCAGAATTAAAGACACTGGGGTTTCCCGTAGTATAATCTCCTTTTTTAAGAATAATAGGGTTTTGTGTAGCATCGTCCGCATAATAAAATTCATCATTACCTGCATCTACCGACCAGTTTCCCAGCTCTTCAATAACATTATAGTTAATCACTCTCGCTGCACGATATGAATTATCGTTTCCGTCTGCATCAGAATCAAGATAATTAAATGTCAGATATACATTCGGATTTGTAATAAAATCGACATGTTTTATTGACCAATAGTAATCTAATACATTTGTCGAACCACCGGTTAATGTCCATAAATAATGGTCAACCGGATTTATTGTTATATAGCCGTCATCAGAATAATTACTGACATCAACTTTTGCCGGTGTATATTTCCCGGAAACACCAATGGGGAAAGCGTGTGTAGCATCTCCTGTTATTAATATTGATAATCCTCCATCAGAAGCATTTCCTGCACTATATATCATTTCAGATGTACTTCCGGCACCAATAGTATAATTATTAGCTGTTGCATTTTGATGTAGATAATCAACTTTTAAATTATAAGTAGCAATATTATACAATCCTTTATATAATCCTATTCTTTTGATATAAACATCACTTGTAAAAGTAACGGTTCCGGTAGAATTAAATTTGATATTACCAAATAAAGCACCATTTTCAGAGTCAATTGTCAAATCGCCGTCTCTGAACATGATATATGAAGTAAGGTGTGTTGTCAGATGCTCATAGGTTCCGAGTTGTCCGTTTATCTTAACGTTAACGCCTTGAAAAAGTCTAACAGACTGTCTGCCCTGATTCAGAATACCGCTTTCAATAACACAATTGTTAGAAACATGAACTAATCTATTGTGCCACTCACTACTTACAACATCGGGATCTTTATTAGGATCACCGGTTACCGTTATCTTTTTCCCTTGAGTTTTATTTACCGTAAAATTATAGAGAAATTGTTCATATCCATCATCTGTATTATGTCCGACATATAATACGGCATCCTCTGCTCCGTTAAATATTGTAGTATTACCTGAAGTAGGTTCGTTATTTGGATTACCGTCCCAGTTACTACAGTCATAAGTAGCACCCTCTATAATATTAAAATCTCCGCCGATAGATAAATCATAATATGTTCCGGCGGCAGTAGGATCTTCAACATTTAATTCACAATAATTGTTGATTATTAAATCATGCGAAACTTTCAAATCGTTTTCAAGTTCTACGATCATATTTCCGCTAAGATCATTATTTTTTATTTCCAGATCCCACAAATTTGCCGTTGATAAAATTTGAAACGATCGCGTATCTCTAACATCAATAGTTAGTTTACCGCCTGTTACCAAATAATTGCCTTCAGCGGTCTGAATGGAAAATTCGGGGTCGGCATCACCGTCTTCATCTCTGAGAAGAATTTCTCCTCCGGACATTATAAAAGCCGCATCTGTACCTTCCAAGCCAAATAAAGGATATGCTCCGGTATATTCGCCCGGCTCTGTTTCATTTCCTCTGGCTCTTATTAATCCTCCTGACTGTACATAAGATGCAATTCCTGCTCCGCCACCGGCAGAACGCATTTGTGCAACATCTGTTTCTCCTCCTTCAATATACACTTGCCCGTCGGCTGCCGCCCAAAATATAAACCCGGCACTGTTTCGAGTTCCGAAAAAACCGTCGGATATTCTGAACTTCCCATAAACTGACATCGCTTGGTTTGACGAGCCGGTATTAACTCCGTCGGCTCCGGCAGGAACCTGCCCTGTAGCTGAAGCCGTTGTATAAACAGTCACTTGTTCGTCGGCAACCCAAAAACAGGCATTTCGGCCTACGGCATAATCTCCGTTTCCGCCTTCATCATTTCCTTCGCTCAATGTAGGGATATCTATAGAGCCTATAAGTTTCAAGGTTCCGTGATAAACCCAAAGGGCTTTTCGTACTTGCGGATCTTCCGAGGTATAGCCTCCGGCGGTTGTTCTGCCGCAGCTGTTTGCCCCAAACAACCTAAAATTTGCTGTATTTGTAGAACTTACCGTTAAGACGTATGTTTTATCTGTTCCTTTATCAACAATTAAATTGTAAAGGTCAGTCGGCCCTTCGCAAGACATTACATTATCTGCCAGTCCCTTGAATTTTAGAGTTACTCCGCCTGTTTCAGTAAAATCGTTATAGTCGGGAGCTGCTTGGTTTGTTAAAATTACACTTCCTTTATTGGTCAAGTTTCCCCAAACTTCAAATTGGTGATAAATACTGTGATAATCCTTACCGTCATCTTCCGGCATTACATTCGTTCCAATATCGTAGCCTCCCGCAGCAAATGAATTTCCGGTTCCGACAGTGATTTGTCCGCCGGCTTGTACGAGTACATCTTTTTTTACGGTAAGATTTCTTACCACATCATTGGTCGCATCATTTATCTGCCAAATGCCTGTTTCTATGGTCAGGCTTCCGTTTATGGTATAATCTGAAGCTTGAACTAATATATCGCCGGTAGTCGATTGTGTTAATTCTACATCAAAAAATGTTCTGTCGGTGGCCAATGTATATCCGTTTCCGTAATAGACGACTGTTCCTTCGCCTTGCCCTAATGAAGAGAAATGAGTCGTAACACCGGCAGGAAAATTATCCGCAGCACAAAGAATAATTCCTGCACCTCTGATTTCCGTAAAATTATGCCCGGAGGTTGTTTTAATATCCAACCGCCCGTCAACAGTTATTTGAGAATTAGTTTTGTTGTCATTTCCCGGTTGTATTGTAACTGTTTTACCTGAATTAATGAACACCCTATCGGAAGAGTTTCCGGCACTCGAGGGAGTTTCGTGGTTTGGATTATCGGGTAGGTTTCCGGAAGGGTCAAGTGTCCATGTTTCCCAATTGTCCCAATCTCCGGAGGTTAAGGCATACCAACTGTTTTCGGCTACACCCTCTACCGGGCTGTTGATTTGATCATTGGTACCAAAAGTATAATATCCGTCGGACAAATTTGCATTGGATACATCAAAATAAATTTGATCGGCATCGGCTAATCCGCTTGCAGAAACTGTAACTTTAGAATAGTCGTCTCCTGTATTTGCTTTGTATAAAAGGACATAGTTTGCCGGGTTTTGAGGGTATTTCCCTCCGGTTAATGCTTCCGGCAAATCAAATGTAAGTTTAACATCTACACTTGTTACATTATATTTTTGCAAATACCAATTCCGATTCCATGCTGCTTTTGCACCACAATTTGTAACATTTGTTCCTGTTTGAATAGAAGCTATATCATTGGTTGTATTGTCGTTACTGTAAAAAACATATTCTCCGACATCAACCGTACCGCCGTCATCCGACAAATAAACTCCTGCTGATGAAGCTCTGATATGCGATTCGCCGCCTTCATTTCCTATTCCTGAAACGTCATATGTGTAACCGGTGGCTGCTGTATATTTATCATTATCAATGGCTATTGCATATTTTTCACTCAAATAGTTGTTGATAATTTGAAGTTGAGCATTGTTTATTGCCGTACTGAAAATAATAACCTCAGCAATTTCAGTTTCTGAATAATATTCTGTGGTTCCGAAAATAACCCTGCTCATGGCAGCACCATTCCAGCTGTTTAGTTGTCTGTTATCATCTCTTCCTCCGAGATAATAATTATTTTGATAGTTTTTGCGTTGCGGGTTTCCCTCTGTAGAACCCAATCGAGTAATGAATATCCCAAACTCCCCTTGGTCTGTACCTCCGGAATATGTTTCGGTATTGAGCACCATATCAGTTTGCAAATCATTTCCGTAATGGTGTGCTCTGAATTGTGAACTTGTCCAGTACAAATGAAGGTTATTATTAGTTCCTGTATTTGAACCACCCAAGCCTACAGAACCTAATCCGTCAGAATTTCTTTGACCGACATAAATGACAGTGTAATCTTTTCCGGCAAGCACAGAGCCGTCAAAGGGCATAAAATCATCGGTACCGTCAAAATATACAACCGGAAAATCATAACTTGGATTTAACGGAGTATAATAAATCGGTTGGTATCCTGAAGTAGCTTGAACGGCATCATTGGCATTTCCGGAACGATCTTTAAAGACGTTCACTGAAGTTCCGTTTGATTGGCCTATAATACCCGCATCAAACCACAGTTCATTATTAGGCTGACCGGATGTTCCGTCTTCATTCCCGACACCTCCCGGCCCGGTTTGAGAAAATCCCATCCCGGCTGTAAACATTATTATTATTATTAAAACAAAATATTTAATTGTTATCTCAATTTTCATACGGCTTAATTTTTTAATTTTATCATTCACACGGCTGTACAATTACTTAAACGAAAATAATACAATAAGGTTGCAGTAATTTTTTTCAAAAATAGGATTTTACAACTATTCATTACAATTTTAATACCGTAATTGTCCTTATTTTGACCAATTGCACGTATTTAGGTATAAATCACTATTTAAACTTTGCAAAAATATGAAACTAATATTAATATACAGCCGAGTCAAAAAAATACATCTATTTTTTTGATAATTAATGCAATTTGTATGATAAGCCGTGGTTTTGACTTAATGAAAATCGTTGAATTAACGACAATAGTCATGAATATGTTTATAATTTTGCTAATTTTACAAAAAACAGTCTTGGTTGGGACTAAACATATTCTTATCCGGTCAGAATTGTTTATTAAAATCCTGATAACTATTATTAGTGACCTATTTGCAGTTGAATTGAGTAAAGAAGTTATCAGAATGAAACTTAATTTCGAGGAATTTGTATTTTTTCTGTCAAACAGATATTTGAATATACTTGTAGCTCTCGGAGAAAAGATAAGACCCTGCGAAGTTATATCGGGACATGAGAATGTCCTACGAAACGATTTACCCTATGATAAAATATAATGCATTAAAAAACATTCCGCTAAAGGTAAAGATTTTTCTTCCTATTTTTATATCCATTATTCTATCGGTTTCAGTTATCACCGTTCAAATGGTAAGAGAGAGCAAAAAGTCGCTCATTCAGGCCCTGAAAAATGACTTGAGCCTTGAGGTTCAAACAATAACCAAAATGTTTGAACGAGAATCTGAACTTAAAACAAATAAGGTTAAAACCCACCTGAAAATTATTCGTCATCGTTTCAATAATGCTGAGTTTGAAATTTCAAAAGAGACGTACTCAGCTGAAGTAAGCAATCAAATTACAAAAAAAAAACACACAGCTCAAATCAAAAAGTGGACACTTAATGAGAACGATATCAGTTCTGATTTTTCATTCGTGGATAATGTCAAAGAAAGTTTAAGCGGAACAGCTACCATATTTCAAAAAATTGACAGCGGTTATGTCCGAATATCAACCAATGTGCCTACTCTTAACAGCGAACGTGCCGTGAATACATTTATTCCTAATGAATCGCCTGTTATACAGACCATTGAAAAAGGAAATATTTTCTACGGCAGAGCATATGTTGTCAACGACCGATACATTACAGCCTATGAACCTATTCGCTATAACAACCGTATAGTCGGAATGTATTATGTGGGAAATAAAGAGAAAAACCTCACAAAACTAAAAAAAATATTATCCTCCCTCAAGTTTCGTCAAAGCGGCAAAATACATATTGTTTCTCCTGAAGGAGGTTCAATATACCAATCGGCAAAAGACAGCAAAAAGCTTTTCCCGAAGAGCGTGTTCTCTGAAATTCAAAAGAAAAAAACAGGGACAATTACATTCTTAAATCCGAAGAAAAAAGACCGACGAATACTGTCATTTAATTACTTTTCCGGCTTTGATATTTATATTATTGCCGAAGTGACAGAAAAAGAAGAAACAAGTAGTTTGATAAAAAAAATGGTGTCTAACTCTGCGGCCACATCTGCCTTTATTTTAATATTCATGATTCTTGTAATATTCTTCATCACAAATGAGGGAATAAAGCAGTATTTATATAAAATTGAATCGTCTAAAAACAAGCTTAAATATACTAAGCAACAACTGGAATTTTCCGAAAATAAATTTAAAACCTTATTCAACTACAGCGGCGATGAGATATTCTTATCTACGCTGTCGGGAAAAATAATTGAAGCGAATAATGTCGCCTGTGAAAGTTTACAATTTACGAAGGATGAACTGTTGAACAAAAATTTCAGCGACCTTAAAACTAAAAAATACAGACACAAAGTACAAGATAATATTCGTATGATTACCAAAAAAAAGAGATATACTTACGAAACGGAACATATCGCCAAAGACGGCAGTGTAACTTCCTCTGAGATGAAAAGCCGATTAATTCATTTCAACGGACAGCCTGCTATTCTGAGTGTCTCGCGTAATATTACCGACCGCAAAAGAATTCAAAAGGAAATACTAAAAACAGTTATGGCAACCGAGGAGAAGGAACGTCGCCGTTTTGCGGCAGACCTTCACGACGGATTGGGGCCTATACTCTCTACAATAAGACTTTATACAGACCTCTTGCGATCAAAACTTGAGGCTCAGGCCAAGGAACTTGAATTGGTTGATAATATTGAGGAATTAACCGATCTGGCCATTTCTTCTGCCAAAGAAATTTCCAACAATATTACTCCGCAAATTCTGCATGATTTTGGTTTGGCCAAAGCGATTGAAGAGTTTTGTAAATTCCTCAATAAAACAAAGTCTGTAAAAATAAAGACAGATACTTCAGGCTACACCATTGAAGAGCGAATATTTTCGGAAAGTGTTCTTTTCCAGACAAGTAAAGAGCTTATAAACAATACGATAAAGCATGCTCAGGCAAAAAACATTACTATTGAATTGAAGAATACGAAAACAAAAATTTTTCTCTATTACAGAGATGACGGCAAAGGGTTCAATGTTTCTCAAATGATGAATGAAAGTACAGGCCTGGGCTTGAGCAATATTAGAAACAAAATTAAAACAATAAAAGGCAGCTGTGATTTTAACAGCCAACCGGAAAAGGGCATGTTTGTAATGATCTCCGTGGACATTAGTAAGCCTAAAGATAAAAAACAATAATATTATGGAAATTATAACTGTGCTGATTGCAGACGACCATGTCATATTCAGAAAAGGGCTTAGGGCTGTACTCAATGAAATACCGACACTCAAAGTAACCGCAGAAGCCACCAACGGCCATGAAGTGTTGGAAGAAATGAAGCAACTGCAAGCCGATGTAATCCTGATGGATATCAAAATGCCGGTGATGGATGGCATTGAAACTACTAAAAAAGTGAAAGAAAAATATCCCGAAACACAAGTTATCGCCCTTACCATGCACGAAGAAATCGGATATTTTAACAAAATGATTCAATCCGGAGCTATGGGTTTCTTACTCAAACGAACCGGAAAAAAGCAATTGGCCGATGCTATTGAAAATGTGTATGCCGGAGGGACTTATTTTTCCGAAGAATTTATAATGAACGAAACCGAGCATGGATTGAACAGAAAAACAAAGTCTCAAGTCAAGCTCTCAGAACGGGAAAAGCAAGTACTGAAACTCATTTGCCAAGGAAATTCCAATGCTGAAATTGCCAAATACTTAGGGCTGAGTCAACGAACTATTGACGGACACAGAAGCCGGCTTTTTGATAAAACAGGGGCTAAAAATGCACCTAACCTGGTACTTTTTGCGATGAAGAATAACTTGATCGAAATTTGATTCAAACCGACTTATCGGAATCCCGCCGAAACGGAAACTCTACGGTAAAAACAGACCCTACACCAAGCTCGCTTTTACAGAAAATTGTACCCTCGTACTTTTCGACCAAATCTTTACATAGGATTAAGCCCAAGCCGGTTCCCTTTTCATTTTCGGTGCCGGGTGTGGAAACTTCCCGGCTGATATCAAACAACTTGGCTATTTTTTCTTGACTCATACCCACACCGGAGTCAGTGACTAAAATGGTTGTGGATGCTTCTCCCGACAATACATCAACCCTAACTGTTCCTCCTCTGTCCGTAAATTTCAAAGCATTATAAAGCAAATTGCGTAATATGGTATGCAGCATGTTTTTATCGCCAAAAATAGTCTTCTGCTCTCCCTTATTAACTATCAATTCAATACCTTTTTCTTGTGCCGTAACTTCTATAAGGTTTTTAGCTTTTTACAAAACATCCTGCATATCAATCAATTGCGGACTAAAATCCAGCCCCTTCATTTGTGCCGTTGACCAGTCCAGAAGGTTTTCAAGTAATTCAAAGGTATTCTCGGCACTTTTAAGTACAGTTTCTAAAATGGCTCTTTCTTTAATCTTTCCTTTCTCGTTTAGTAATATTCTTAATAAACCTATAATAGAACTAAACGGGCCTCGTAAGTCGTGGCCAATTATCGAAAAAAACTTATCTTTTTCGGCATTAATTTTTTCAAGTTCAATATTTTTATTTTTAATGCTTTGCTCTGCAATTTTTCGAGCAGTAATATTTTCATATATTGAGAGATAATTAACAATCTCTCCCTCGGCATTTTTTACCGGGGTTATTGTTGCGTTCTTCCGGAAAAATTCGCCGTTTTTTTTCTTATTATGAAATTCTCCCTTCCAAATATTCCCCTTTTTAATTGTTGCCCACAATTGACTGTGAAATTCTTTGGTTTGCTCTCCTGATTTTAATATTCTTGTAGTTTTTCCGAGTACTTCTTCCGGGGTATAGCCGGTGAAATCGGTAAATTTCGGATTGACATACTCTATTTCTCCTTCGGGATTCGTTATTACTACTGTATTGACACTTTGTTCTATGGCAAGATTCAGTTTTTTGAGCTCTTGTTCATAACGCACGTGCTCGGAAATATCTCTGATTGTACCCAAAATTAATTGTTTATGCGGAAGGTTGATAACTTTTCCAATTATTTCAGTTATATACTCAGAATGGTCTTTCCGTTTCAAAATGACTTGCAACAGAATACCTTCTTTTTTCTCTTTGCTCTCAAAAAAAACTTGTATGGGGCTGACTTTCAGCCTTCATATCAAAAACGGTTAAAGACAAGAGCTCCTCCTCAGTATAGCCCGACATCTCACAAAAGGCTTGGTTTACAAAGACATAATTCCCCTCTAAATCGGCTACTGTTATTCCTTCAATCGACTGCTTGGCGAAAGCCTCAAACATCTCCGAACTTTCTTCAAGTTTGCGGTTTGCCAACAACAACTCTTCATTTTTTACACGACACTCCTCGTTTAATGCCCTCAGTTCATTATTTAATGCCGCGAACTTCTTACTTTGTTTCGACATTTTCTGACCATTATTTCTCTTTACTGCCATACCTTTATTGTTAAATGGGGCTTATCATTTCCCGTAATTTAAAATTTTCGATTAAAAATAAATCATTTTAACCAAATACGCTTATCAAAACTGTCTAAAAAAAAAGATAATTCATTGAACCGAGAAAAATTGACGTTTTGCTTTTCAGCTTGACTTAAAGTTTCATGATTTACGCATGGATTAAATCAGTACATCCGGGGTAAAAACGCCCTACAAAAGAAATATTTTAAAAAAAATAAATTTATAACTACCTGACTTTTAGTGCACTTTATTATTTAGATTGAATTAAAATAACAAGATTATATCCCAAAACAAGCGAATAGCACAGCTCACCGCATCTCATAGAGTAAAAACACCCTATGAGATACTGTACCATATACTCTACCGGCATGAGATCATATGGCTTTACTTTGTATCAAGAAATAAAACATAAATTATTAACTCACAAATTCAAAAGCCATGACAAACAACAAGAAAATTTTATTAGTAGACGATGACATTGACGTAATAACAATTACGCAAACCATTTTGAAGCACGAAGGATATGAAATTATCACCGCTTCGAATAAAAAGGAAGGACTTGAAAAAGCAATAACTGAAAAGCCTGACTTGGCTCTCCTTGATGTAATGATGAATACGGAGTTTGAAGGATTTGAGTTGGCTGAATTAATAAAAGAGTCATCAGAGACTGATGCTGCTGTATTGATGCAAACCTCGATCAATATTTTGGAAGCAAACGATACCGATGTTGCCGGACTGGCACGTGAATACCGAAATAAAATGCAAAATAAAGATTTGGACGTCATTCTTATACAAGACCCTAAATCCGGAAATGCCGGAGTTGACTATATTAATGAAGGGGGAAACAAAGTTTGGTTGACCGTGGACGGATTCATTAAGAAACCCGTAAACTCAAAAGTTCTTCTTCCGGCCGTCAAAAAACTTTTGAGATAGTTTCAAAAACCAAAAATTTTAACCGATAAAAAAATAAAAGCAGATCGGTATATCACTTTCAATTTGTCCCCACATAAATAGTTATACCGTCTGCTTTTTAAAAAAATTGATGCAAGAGATATACGCAGGTACATATAAATTATAAAATTATGAAAACTCAAATCCAAGACATACTAAGCAACCATCCCGGTGCACAAAGGGACAGTCTGATTCCCATATTGCAAGAAATTCAAGATGTTCAAGGGTGGTTGTCGGAGGAATCCGTAAATATGGTAGGCCATCATTTGCAATTGCCCTCGAGTAAAATATACGGGGTGGCGACCTTTTATAATCAATTTCGGTTTCAACCCAAAGGAAAATATCATATCCAAATATGCCGAGGTACGGCCTGTCATGTCTTAGGCTCGGCTTCAGTTTTGGATCAACTGGAAAAGCACCTCAAAATTAAAGCCGATGAAACAACCAAAGACGGACTGTTCAGCATCGAAGTGGTGGCATGTATCGGAGCATGCGGATTGGCTCCGGTGATAAGTATCAACGGCAAATTCTATGCTAAAGTAACCGCTGAAAGCATCAAAGAAATAACCAACAAATATAAAAATCAAGAAAACTCATAAGTTATGCCTGTATCCACAAAGAAAAAGTCATTTTTAATAAATACAATACTCCTCAACGGACATTCCGGGTATACCGATGAAGAAAAGGACAACATAAATATCCTGAAAAATGAAAATAATCACAAACCCATAATTTTCATTGGTGCCGGAACCTGCGGACTGGGTGCCGGAGCGGGTGAAACCCTCACTGCTGTCGAAAAGTATATCTCTAAGAACAATATTGACGCCGAACTTATTCAAACCGGTTGTATCGGACTTTGCTCGTCAGAGCCAATACTCGACGTAAAACTTCCGGGACACAACAGAGTGTCTTTCGAAAACATAACCGAAGAAAAAACAGAAGAACTCCTCAACCATGTTTTTGCCAAAAAAATTCCTGAAAAAAACTTCCTCGGACAATTTGAATCATACAGCCAAACGGCTTGGCAAGACCGCAGCTACATCAATGAACATCCGTTTTTCAAAGATCAAAAACGCTTGGTTCTTAAAAATTGCGGCATTTCAAACCCAACAAGCATAGAGGAGTACATAGCCGGGCAAGGGTATAAAAAATATATTGATACCCTAAAAAAACACACACCCAATGAGGTTTGCGACCTCGTAGAAAAAAGTGGACTTAGAGGACGCGGCGGAGGAGGTTTCCCCACAGGTACCAAATGGAAATTTGCCGTAAACAAGGAAAGTGACCAAAAATATCTCATCTGTAATGCCGACGAGGGAGATCCCGGTGCATTCATGGACCGAGCCGTCATTGAAGGCGACCCCCACCGACTCATTGAAGGAATGGCCATTGCAGCCTATGCTTTGAGTGCAACGAAAGCTTACATTTACATTCGAGCAGAATACCCATTGGCCATTGAACGCTTAAAAATTGCACTCGGTCAAGCTCGTGAATACGGCCTGCTGGGAACAAATATTTTTGATTCAGGTATAGATTTTGACATCAAGATAAAGACCGGTGCCGGTGCTTTTGTTTGCGGCGAAGAAACGGCCCTTATCCACTCCATTGAAGGAAAAAGAGGAATGCCCCGCCCAAGACCACCATTCCCGGCAGTCAGCGGTTTGTTCGGAAAACCCACAATAATAAATAATGTGGAAACACTCTCAAACCTCCCCGAAATTATGGCCATGGGACATGATGCTTTTGCTGCCATGGGGACCAAAAAAAGTAAAGGAACGAAGGTGTTTGCCCTTTCGGGAAAAATTAAACTCACCGGACTTGTTGAAGTCCCTATGGGAACCACTTTAAGAGACGTTATATACAAAATTGGCGGCGGAGTTGCCGGAAACAAAAAATTCAAAGCGGTGCAAATCGGCGGGCCTTCGGGCGGATGTCTTACGGAGGAAATGCTCGACATTCAGGTGGATTATGATTCACTAATTGAAGCCGGCGCCATGATGGGCTCCGGGGGGCTCGTCATCATGGACGAAGATACCTGTATGGTTGATGTGGCAAAATTCTTTCTGGATTTTATTCAAAGAGAAAGTTGTGGAAAATGTATCCCCTGTCGGGAAGGAACTCGACGAATGCTCGAAATTCTGGAAGAAATTACCGGAAAACCTCATAAAGGTCATCACCACGAAGCACTGAAACGCTTCAAAGGAGTTACCCAAATGGAAAGGCTCGGCAAAGTAATCAAAGAAACTTCGCTGTGCGGTTTAGGACAAACAGCACCCAATCCCGTAATGAGCACAATCAAACTGTTCAGAAACGAATATGAAGAACATATTTTTGAACGCAAATGCCGTGCTAACGTATGTACAGAGCTAAGAACATTTACAATAGACCCTGAAAAATGTACAGGCTGCACAATTTGTGCCCGGAAATGTCCGACTGATGCCATCATCGGCTCCAAAAAACATCCGCATATTATTATTGATGACAAATGTATTGCTTGTGGAACTTGCGATGAAGTCTGTCGTTTTGACGCGATAAACATCTCATAAAACGCCTGCAACATCAAAAGGATTTTTCACCAATAACCCGAAAACAAAGAATTATGAACAAGATATCAGTAGAAATAAACAGCGAAGTCATTTCAACTCAAAGCAGGGATACCGTTTTAGAGGTGCTCAACGACCAAGGCATTGAAGTCCCTACTCTTTGCCACCTCAAAGGAATGTTGCCCACCGGGGCTTGTCGGATGTGTATTGTAGAAGATACGGAAAGCGGCAAGTTAATTCCCTCCTGCTCATCGCCGGCTTGGGACGGAATGAAAATAGAAACCCACTCCCCTCGAGTTACTGAAGCCAGAAAAACAATTGTCGAATTATTGCAATCCAATCACCCCGACGATTGCTTGTACTGCAAAAGAAATAACAATTGCGAGTTGCAATCATTATCCGGCGAGTTGTGCATTGAAGAACGACGAATATTCGGCAAAAAGAATAAACTGCCCATTGACCGATCGGGGGCAAGTTTAGTCAGAGACCCGGAGAAATGTATACTTTGCGGACGCTGTGTCAGAGTCTGTGAAGAGATTATCGGCGTCTCTGCCATTGACTTCGCCAACCGAGGGTCCGATTCAGTAATCAGTACTTCATTTGATAAAGGCATAAACCTGTCGAACTGTATTAATTGCGGGCAGTGTATTCAGGTTTGTCCCACGGCAGCCCTAACCGAACGGGAACACAGCCCCGAAATTCTTTCGGCCATCAGTAATCCGAACAAAAAAGTGGTAGTACAATATGCCCCGGCGATATCGGTTTCATTTGCCGAAGAATTTGGTTTGCCCTACGGCGAAGACATGAACGGAATTCTTAACCATGTTTTACGAAAACTGGGCTTTGACCATGTATTCGACACCTCTTTTGCTGCCGACCTCACGATAATGGAGGAGTCTTCGGAGCTTATCAAACGAATAGAGAATAATGAGAATCTTCCGCTAATGACCAGCTGTTGTCCGGCTTGGGTGAAATATGCCGAACAATATGCGTCCGACTTTTTGCCCAATGTCTCCAGCTGCAAATCTCCTCAACAAATGATGGGGTCGGTTATTAAATCCTATTTTGCCGAGCAAGACAATATTGACTCTAAAGATATTTATTCTGTTTCAGTCATGCCCTGTACGGCTAAAAAGTTTGAAGGTCAACGCAAAGAAATGACACACAGCGGTACATCAGATGTAGATGCTGTATTGACAACAAGAGAACTGGTAAGACTGATAAAACAACGAGGAATTAATGTCCACAAATTAAAACCACAATTGACCGACTCACCTCTCGGCACCAGAACTTCTGCCGGTAAATTATTTGCCACCACAGGGGGTGTATCCGAAGCAGCTATCAGAACAGCCTATTTTAAACTGACCGGTAAAGAGCTCATTGATTATAAAATAGAAGCCGTAAGAGGAACGCAGGGGCGAAAAGAAACCGTCATTAAAATTGGAGACTTTAACCTTGGTGTAGCCGTAATTCACGGAATGAATAATGTGAAACCACTACTTAAAGAGCTGAGAGAGGGACGAGACGACTTGCATTTAATAGAAGTCATGGCTTGTCCGAACGGGTGTATCGGCGGCGGCGGACAACCCATAAATTTAGATAAAAATGCCGTTATGGAGAGAATGAAAAGTATTTATAAAATTGATGAAAATGACTCCATAAAAGTTTCGCATAAGAATCCGGATATTATAAAGATATACAAACAATATCTGGATAAGCCCCTGAGTCATAAATCGCACGAACTGTTACACACAGCGTACGAGAAAAGAGAAATGCCGCTATAATCTAATCGTTCAGTTTTTATCATAAACAGAGACTTGAATCATGTGCCGTTTTACAGAAGAATATCCCTTAGTTTATACCGTTAAAAACCGTTGCAGAGTTTGCTATACTTGTGTACGAGAGTGTCCTGCAAAGGCTATTCGAATAATCAACGGACAAGCTGAAGTAATTACGGAACGTTGCATTGCCTGTGGAAATTGCGTGAAAGTTTGCAGCCAAGGAGCTAAAAAATTTCACCACTCAGGCGATGCGGTTCAAGGACTTTTATCGGGCAAACAAAAGGTGGTTGCCTGTATAGCACCGTCATTCCCTGCGGAGTTTTCTGAATTTGACGATTATAAAGTTTTTGTCGGCATGGTAAAACAATTGGGATTTGCCCCGGTGGTGGAAGTCTCATTCGGAGCCGATTTAGTGGCCGACAAATATTCCGAGATATTTTCAAACAATCAGTCCAAACCAATAATCTCATCCGATTGCCCGGCCGTTGTCCATTATGTTCAACAATATTACCCTGAGCTTACCGACGCTTTGGCTCCGATTGATTCTCCGGCCATGGCCGCCGCCAAAGTTGTTAAAACAAAGTACGGAGAAAATATTAAAACTGTTTTTATTGGGCCGTGTACGGCAAAAAAAGCAGAATCTGACTGTTTTGATGAGGTGCTTACATTTTCAGAATTGCGATTAATGTTTCAAGAAATGAATATTACGCCGGAGAATAGTACCCCGACGCATTTTGACCCGCCTCATGCAGGCAAAGGAGCCATTTTTCCCATCAGCAGAGGGTTATTGCATGCCGCCGGCAAAAACGAAGGATTCGGCAAAGGTGAAGTATTGGTTGCCGAAGGCAAAGACAGCTTTATTGAGGCAATTACCGAATTCAGCAACGGACTGATTGACAATCAACACCTTGAGCTGTTATGCTGTGAAGGTTGTATTATGGGAGCCGGCATGTCAACCCAAACCAAGCGATTT
>JAYEIA010000255.1:0-6714 GCA_034659855.1 Bacteroidota bacterium | reverse complement strand
CTCGTACTGATATCGACAAGAATAGGGAGGTACGAGCTACAAGCTCGCACCGGAGGGGGGAATAACTTGACGCTTTAAACTCATTCTTTTATCCTTGGTTTTTGCTCGTTCGCAAAAAATATTGAAAATCCGTTAAAATAGCTCGCTATTCGCAGTATTTTCAAGTTGTAAAAAAACAAAATAACTTCGTTTAAAACTTTCAATTTATTTCATCACAATCCCTAAGTCAATTCTATGGATATATGAGTCCGGTTTAAAAAGTATGTTTTATTTTAGCAAAATAAGTTATGTGCTTGATTATCGGAGTTTTGTAAGCTATTTTACAATTAACTTAAAACTCTTATTTTTAGCACTTTAACTTTATAAACTTTCAACTTTATAACTTTTTAAACTGAACTCATATATCCAAATGCAAAGTTTCAGGCAACAAAAAAACAAGGCCCCGATATTGTGTTTTAAGGTTTAGCGTCAAACGATATCTTGGAGCCCTGTTCTGATTTTGTTCCGAAAGGTATTCGGATTGTCTCTATTTGATTGGTGCTTGTCCGAAGCGTTCGTAATTTACGAGCCAAGCTGCGGCATTTTTAACGTAGCGACCTGTGCCGGCATTGTCCCAGGAGATATAGAGCCGGGTAAATCCGCCGTCGATTATGGCGCGCTTGCCGTCTTTTTCATAAACTGCCGTGACTAAGTTTCCGGCATGTCCGTAAATCAGGGGTGTAAAATCTTTGTGCCGGTCAATGGTGGCAATGGTTATACCCTCATAAATGTTTTGTAATCCGGTAGATATTAAATGATTGGGCATTAATCCAATTTTTTCGCTGCGTTGTTGCAGCGTAACCACTTCGTTTCCCGGCAGATTTCCGGTCATTTTTGTCCCGAATAAGTGTTCAGCCACATAGTTGGCATCGGCATAATAGGGCTGGTTGTCTCCCCAAATGTAAACCCCTTTTCCGCTGTCGAAGAATTCTTTAATAACTTTTAAGTGTTGGGCATTCAGTTTTTGCGTATGGCTCGAAATAATCCAAAGTTGGCAGGCTTTATCTAAAGATTTTTTGAGTTCTTCGGCACTCGGCGGATTGTTTATCCAGCGATAGACCGAAAATCCTTTTTCTTTAAGAGCTGCTTTGGGCAGATGAAAATCGAAGCCCTCTCCGGTATATAAGTGCAATACGGCAACGGTTTCTCCCTCGAATGCACCGTCAACGGCTAAGTCGTATTGGTTTCCGGCGGCATTGCCGTGCGTGTCGGCATCTACCTCCACTTTTTTTGTTTCTCCGGTAACGACATCAACGACTTCTCTTGTAATCACATTTTCGGCTTTGCATGCATTGTAAACACTTCTTTGCCCAAATGACGACAATGAAAAAAGGAGCAAGAATACCATTACTATAATGGCTCCTATACTTGCCCCTTTTATAAAATTAATCACTTGGTTTTCCTTGTTTACGTTTGATTGTTGAGTAAAATTTTTCATGTTCTTTCGTTTTGTTTACGTTTGCTTATCAGATGTAAACAAGTTCGAATTCCATAATTTTTTTATGATAAACCGCATAGGCTGAATGTAATCTCCTTGAAATTAGACTATTATGTGTCTTATTTCTGCGAATTTACTTCTCAAGTTCCTAATTAAAAAATTAGTGAGCAGATAAAATTCCGGCAACAGAAGAGGCAGGCACACAAGTTTTTCATCCTGCTTATTCTTGTTTTATTTTGTATTCAGCATACGGCAAAGCTATAAAGAAGAAGCAATGTAGTTTAAAAATCGGGCAGAAGAGTTTCCGTCCGCATGGTCATAAAAAAAGTCTTTTTGTTTCCGGTAACCGCTTTGAATTCCGACTTGTTTGTGTATTTTTTCAATATTTTGAACAGTCGCCAAAAGTTCGTCTTCAGATTGGGCAAAGGGACCCGGAAAAATCCGATTATAGTCGTAGTAAAACCCACGGCAGGTTCGTTCATAGTCTTCCAAATCGTAATTGTAATAAATTATCGGACGGTTGGTCAAAATAAAATCATTCACGGCACTGGAATAGTCCGATATTAATACATCGGTATGAAACAATAAGTCGTGGAGATCGTGCACTTTTGAAGAGTAATCTTTGATGTACGGTAAATTTTCAGGCACTGAGATATTGGCTTGCAGCGGGTGTTTTTTGATGATGAAAAGATAGTTTTGTTGTTTAAAGTAAGCATTTAATTTTTGAAAAAATGATTCGGAGAAAGGCCTTACACTATCTTTGGAGTCTCTGAATGTAGGGGCATACAGAAAAATCTTTTGAAATCTGCGGAGTTTCAGCAGGTCTTGATAATTTTTGTACAATAAGTTTTTGTCGAAAAATAAATCGTTGCGCGGGTAGCCCAAAGTAACCACCCGGTTGTTCAGAAAAACATCTTTCAATAATTGTTCCTGATTTTTTGTGGTCGAAAGAATGAGTCGGTATTTCATCATGGAAAGCAAGTGGTATTTCTTCATGAATTTCCATATTTTCGGTCGGGCAAGAATTGATTGTCCCGGTGCTCCTTTTTTTTCTTCAATGGCATGCACGCCCAATTTTTTGATGGTGATGCCGTGCCAAGTCTGCAAAAAATTAAATCGTCCGAAAATAAAGTCGGTATAATAGACATCTTTGGATGATTTTTCTATGATTAGATATTTTGCTCTCAAAATATACCACAAGCCCTTGATTGAGTAGCGATACACTACGGGTAATCCGGCATTTTTCAGTTCGTAATACAACGATTTTGTTCCGGCCGACCACCGTCCGTCAAAAGGGGTTTTATTCTGATTAATAAACAGGAACAAGTATTTGGGGTTTCCTCTGAAATCATGTTTGGAGCCGGCCCCCAAAAGAATTAAAGACTTTTTTTTGGGAACAAGCCAGGAGAGAATAATTAGAGCAATTTGTATAATGATACTTTTTATCATGGGTTGTTTGATTATAGAGGCAAAATTCACAATCGCAGATACTATTTCCGGAAATAAAAGCCATAACCAAAAAATAATGCGGTCTTAATCCAAAGCCTCGTTTGCCGGTAAAGGTAAAAAGATTATTTTTCCATAATTAATTTGTGTTGATACTAAAACTTAGGGTCTTCCAAAAAGTCTTCAATATCTCTTCGTTCCTTTTTGGTTGGGCGTCCGGTACCTCGGTCGCGTCTCACATAGTTGCTGTTCACAGCTTTAAGTTTATCTTTTTCTTCCGGGGGTGTTATGTCTTCGAGATAATCGGGAACCAACTTTGCCCCAATTCGGTTGGCTATTACTCCCAATATTTTATAGCTTTTGTATATCGGCGGATTTTTAATACTGATAACATCGCCGGGCTCAATAACTCTTGCCGGCTTGGTGCTTTGATCATTAACAAGAACACGCCCTTTGTTGCAGGCTTTTTTTGCATCACTACGCTTTTTAAACAGTCTGATGTTCCAAAGGAATTTATCAATTCGTTCTGAGTCAGTTTCTTTAACCATAGTTGTAGCGTAATAAGGTATTATTTTTCGGATTCTTTTATTTTCTTTAATTCAGCTTCAAAATTGTAGGCTTTGTTTAAGCTGTTCATTGTTCGTCCGGCTCCGGTAAAACTAAAGCTTTTTATTGCTCCTGTAACCGTCTTGATTCGTTCGGGGAGCAGAAGTTTTTCATCTTCGGACCAGGGGCTTAGGACATAATCGGCTTGCATTCCTTTGGGAAAATCATTACCGATTCCAAATCTGATGCGTGCAAAATTTTGGTGTCCGAGGATGTTTATAATATCAATGAGTCCGTTGTGATTTCCGTCTCCGCCTTTGGCTTTCATCCGAATTTGACCAAAGGGCAATGCCAAATCATCGACAATAACAATAATATTCTCCGGTTTAATATTTTCTTGTTCTATCCAATATTTCACGGCTTTTCCGCTGAGATTCATATAGGTTGAAGGCTTTATCAGTATCAACCGGCGACCTTTATATTTGACGGTCGCTTTTTGGGCATAGCGTTCAACAGAAAAAAAAGTATCAGATGCATTTGCTAATGCATCCAATACTTTAAATCCTATATTGTGCCTGGTATTTTCGTATTTCTCTCCGGGATTACCCAGTCCGATTATTAAGTACTTCAAAATCAATCGGTTTTTGTATTACAAAAGGCATGCTTCATAAGTGTAAAATTTAAGGCATTCTGAAATATTAAAACCGGAATTTACCTATTGTAAATCAGGATTTTAAAACTTTTAAAATAACGTAGAAATTTGCATTTATGAAACATGCCTTACAAAAATATATTTATTCAGACTTTTCTTCATCCTTATCGCCTTCAGAATCTTCTTCAGCTCCATCTTCGGCTTCACCTTCAGGTGCTTCTTCACCTTCAAGCAATAATGCATCTTCTTCTTCTTCCTCTTCAACAATATGCATTTCGGCCGTTTGAACAGAGCAAATCACACGGTTTGGTGCGTCAAGAATTTCTATATTTTCAAATTCAACGTCACGTACATTAATACTGTCACCAATGTTTAAGTTTTCAATATTAACCGTAAGTTCTTCCGGGAGGTGTTCCGGTAAACCTATGACATTAAGTTTTCTGGCTCTTCGTAATAAGATACCGCCTTCGGCAATTCCTACAGGTGTTCCTTTGGTTGTAATAAGTAGTTCTGTTTTCAATTTGCGACCTTCTTGAACCACAAGAAAATCGATGTGCTGTATTTTGTCCGTTACCGGATGAAATTGAATATCTTTCAATACGGCAGTTTGTACATTTCCTTCAATATCAATGTCAATTGAATAGGTTTGCGGAGTGTAAACAATATTTTTAAACTCGTTTTCGTGGGCATAGAAGTGAATGTTTTCTTGCTCATATCCGTACAATACGCAAGGTACCATATTGTCTCTTCTGAGTTTTTTTGTGTTTACTTTTCCTGTTTCAGTTCTTTTTTTAACTGAGATGCTTGATTTTTTCATTGGTATATTGTCTTGTGTTACTCAAATTAAAACGAAAAGCTCTTAGTGAGTGAAAAATGTCTTAACTCCCATCACACATTTGTAAAATTTTTTCAGAGTGCAAAAGTATTAAAAAATAATCAGCATGCAAGCTGTAAACAAAAATAATGTTATTGGATGTTGTCTGTTTCGGAGGAAATAAATTGTGAACTGATGGATTTGAATTTATAAACATTTTTGATGACTCTGGAAAATAGCTCAGCTACCGAAAGGACTTTGATTTTACTGTTTTCTTTTTTCAAGGGTATGGTATCGGTAACATATACGGCATCAATTGCTGAATCATTAATTCGTTTATAAGCCGGCCCGGACAAAACGGGGTGTGTGGCAAATGCAATTACGCTTTTGGCTCCTTGTTCCGACATCATGTTGGCCGCTGTGGTAATTGTTCCTGCTGTATCAATAATATCGTCAATTAAGATTACATTTTTTCCGCTTACATCGCCAATGACCTGCATATCGCCAATGACATTTGCTTTTTCACGAGATTTATAGCATATCACCATACCGCAATCTAAAAATTTTGAATAGGCATTGGCTCGTTTTGTTCCTCCTGTATCGGGAGATGCCATAATAATATCGTCCAAGTTCATTGCCTTGATGTAGGGGACAAATACTGCAGAGGCAAAAAGGTGATCCACGGGAACATCAAAAAAGCCTTGAATTTGGTCGGCATGTAAATCCATAGTCATTACTCTATCTACTCCGGCCGCAGTTATAAGGTCGGCAACAAGTTTTGAGCCAATGGCTACTCGCGGTTTATCTTTTCTGTCTTGTCGAGCAAATCCCATATAAGGAATAACGGCAATTATTTTGTATGCCGAAGCCCGTTTTGCCGCATCAATCATCAACAGGAGTTCAAATAAATTGTCGGAGGGTTGAAAAGTGGACTGTATGATAAATACATAGTCTCCGCGAACCGTTTCGGTATAACCGGGTTGGTATTCTCCGTCGCTGAAATGTTGAATAAATGATTGCCCTAATCTTTGGCCGTAATGGTTTACAATTTTTTCAGCCAAATATTTTGATTTTGTTCCGGAAAAAATCTTTAAATTTGAATTCATTGTAATTTTTTGATTTACAAGCAGTTAGATAGCATTGATTTGAAAATACAAAGTTAAGAAATAATTATTGCTTGATGAATATTTTTTTGACATGAATATATTTTCTCGGTACTACCCTTATTTTAGTGGTTAAATATAGTTATAAATGTGGTTGAAATATTGTTTTTTTGATTGATGCAGTATTGTTGCTCATTTTTACAGCTATTTTTTTTGCCTTTTTTCGAAATATTTTCAAATGCATCCTTCGTTAGGTATCCTAATTCAAAAGCTATCTCTATTTGGCAGCCATTCCGGCTTGTTTTTTCTGCAATAATAGATGCAACTGATACTGCTGCTTTATTTATTTGCTGTACAAGAGCATCCCCTGCTTGCGCGCGTTTGTAACGTGTGCATCATATATAGATTTATAATTTTCAAGCAATCTAATTATTAGGTTTCCTTTTTTTACGATCACAAAAAAAACTATTTATTCGTGCTGCCGGCATTTTCGCACGCATTGCAAATGCGTGCGAGCGACCTTACAATCCCCTGCTTGCGCGCGTTTGTAACGCGTGCATTATATATAGATTTATAATTTTCAAGCAATCTAATTATTATGTTTCCTTTTTTTACGCTCAAAAAAAAACTATTTATTTGTGCTGCCGGCATTTTCGCACGCATTGCAAATGCGTGC
>JAYEIA010000254.1:0-6773 GCA_034659855.1 Bacteroidota bacterium | reverse complement strand
GTAAATTCCCTTTTCTCGTCACATAAATATTTGTATAATTTTACAATGCGTAATGCAAACTTGTATGTCTTTATGAGAATTATATTTTCTTCCATATTTTATTTATTGAATAATTGAACCATTATATCATTGTATCATTGTATAATTGAATAATTGTATAATTGAACCATTATATCATTGTATAATTGAATAATTGTATAATTGAACCATTATATCATTGTATCATTAATTTTTCTCCTTCTTTTTGAAATATAAATTACCTGAATATAAAAGAACCAACATAATTGTAAGTGTTCCTGCAAAACTTGTAAACATATTAAGAGATACTAATGCCCCAAGTGCTCTGTTGGGCGGGAACACCGAGAATAACAGAACCATAAAACCTGCAATAACTACAACTGCATTAAATAAAATTGCTCTGCCTGAATGTACCATTGTTTTTTGTGCAGTAAGAATTTTATCCTGTGTTTTTTTAGCATTTATTCTGTATTGTTCAATAAAATGTACGGCATAATCAATTCCTATTCCTATTGCAATGCTTGATAATAAGGCTGTTGTAGTGCTTAACGGAATATTTAGAAATCCCATAACTCCGAAACTTATTAAAGCTGTAATTAATATGGGCACTGCACCAATTAATCCTATACGAATATTTTTAAACATAAACGACAATAGAATTATTACAATTATTATCGACAGAATAAGACTCAAAATTTGTCCTTCAAGAATTAAATCGGTAAAAACAAGACCTTTGTATCCGCTTCCTGCATATTTTATAGTTATTTCGTGTTTTTTAAAGTCCTCTTCAAAGCTTTCAATAATTTTGATAGTTGAATTTATTGCTTTTGAATTATCGCTTTTTAATTGAAATGTTACATTTAATTTTTGATAATCATAATCAACAACTTTATTAAGGTTTTCGGGGTCGCCCGACATTTCATAAAGTAACAGATATTGAGCAACCATTTCTTTTGTATCCGGAATTACGTTAAATTCTTCTTTATCGGCATTCATAACTTTGTTCATTCTTGTAACGTAATCAGTGAGTGAAAATGAATTGCCCACAAGTTGTAATTCGTTTTCAACTTTGCTTTGCATAGTATTTACCAGCTTTAAAACTTCCGGACTCTTAAAAGCATTTTTATTATCTCCGGCATCAAGAATTAAATTTAATGATGTTGTTCCTCCGAAATTTTTATTAATAAATTTATCGGTTAAAGAAATATCGCTGTCTTCCTCAAATTTGTCGAGGAAACTTGAGTTTATCCATACTTTTTGTAAGCCTATTACAGAAACAACTATTATTAAGGCTGTTGCTATAATTGAAATGCTTTTTCTTTTAATAATTGCACCGGCAAATCGGCTTGCAAAGTTTTGTTTTTCGTCAGAAGTATTTTTAATTTTCTTTATTTTCGGCAAACCAAAAATCATAATTCCTGCCGGTATTAAAGTTAATGAAAACAACATTGCTGTTAGTACTCCGAAAGCAGTAAAAATTCCGAAATATTTTATTGGGTAAACCTGCGAAGTGAGCAGAGAAATAAAACCTACGGCAGTGGTTATGGAAGTCATTATTACCGGTTTCCACATATTTTTCAGCATATCTGTGGCTGCTTCCTTTTTTGCAGCATTCGGATTTTTTTGCAAAAATAATTGCAAATGGCTGTAAAGATGTATGCCATCGGCAACTCCAATAGCAATAAGCATTACGGGCATCATTGTAGAAACGGCATATATGGGAATATTAAATAAGGCCATTGAACCGAAAGCCCACAACGTACTGAAAAATACTACAGCAATTGTTAATAATGTACTTTTTACACTTCGCAACATAACAAACAAAACCAAAGTGATAACGAGTAAAACAATTGGCACCATACGTTTCATGTCGGCAGGGTTGAGCAGGGCCAAGGTTCCTTCAACAATCGGACGACCGGCTACGTGAACCTTAATGTCTTCGGTTTCAAAAGATGCCGTTAGTTCTAATATTTCATTATAAAATTCTTGCGAAAAAATTGTATCATTTATTTCAGCTATGACTACGGTAACCTTTTCATTTTCAGAAACAATTCGTCCGTAAACCATTTCATTGTTTCTTACATTTTCTTGTAATGTTTTTAAATTTTCCGGAGATTTTGGAACTCTTTTATAAAATCGTTTGACATCCATTCCCAGCTCACTGCCAATAATGTTATCCGCAGTATAGAGGGAGGTTACATCTGCTTTTTCAATTTCGTCCATTTTTTGCAAGCTTTTAGTCAGCTGCTTCAAAGTGTCAAGGGTTTCGGAATTATAAATGCCCTTTTGGTTTTCAATGGCTACAATAATTCCGTCGTTTATGCCGAACCAATCTTCTGCCATATCGCTGTACACAAATGCCTGATGGTCTTGAGGCATATATTTGTCGAGGTCGGTTTCCATCCTTGAATTTTGTTTCATTTCAAGAAACAGAAATGTACTTATGGCTACTATTATTACTACAATAGCCCAGGGTGTTCTCAATAATTTTGTTAATGTATTTTCCATATTAAAATTGTTTACATAGTTTATAATAACTAACTTTTAAATAAAAAAAATAGTATTTGTTATACCATTAATTTTAAGGTATTTATTAGCTTTTCACCTTCTTGTTTTAAATCAAAATTGTAATTATTTAATTCCCACCGTTTGACTAACAGACGAAATGATCCCATAAAAATAAGAGCCAAACTGCCTATGTCAAAAGTAGATTTTATGTTTTTGTCTTTTTGTCCTATTTCTACAATTTTTTCAATGTTTAGTTGATGTAAATTTAGGATTTCAACAATTTTCTGCTTTAATACCGTATCATTTTTGAAAATTTCTTCCGAAAAAATTACAGAAATAAAGGCCGGTTGTTCCGTAAAAATTTCAATCATTTTGGAAAACATAGAATTTATTTTCTCTATTGCCGTATCATCTTTGTCAACAACCATTATTGACATCATTTCGCCCATTTCCTTAAAATTGTTCAAAATAGAGACCAATATTTCTGTTTTGCTTTCAAAGTGCCTGTAAATTGCAGGTTCGGAAATTCCAATTTCGTGAGAAAGATTTTTCATGGTAAACCCTTGAATCCCTTTATTTGCAATGAGTTTAATAGAACTTTCAATGATTTGTGCTTGTCTTTCTGTTTGCATATTATTACTGTTTTATGATGCAAAGATAGTTAATATTCACTAACTACCAAACATTTTTACACATTTTAGCATTTTAAATTTATTTGAGGCAGGACAAAATTGCTTTTTTGCTCGCAGTATAGTTTTGGGTGGAATAAACAACAATAACTCTCGGCGATGTTTATTTTAATCATATCTATTTTATCAGTTATTTTATTTAATCCTGAAATTATATTTTTGTTTCTATACCTTTGAACAGAAGTTTTATGTAATACCAAATTAATGTCAAAACACGAAGAAGTAAAAAATATTTCTGAATGCACAAGTTTTTTAAATTCATTGTGTCCATTAAGCCTATTTTGATAATTTTAACAGAGGACGGGGAAATCGTCAAGCTTATGGCAGAGGAAGAGGCAACAGACGCAGAAACGGTCGTTGCGGCGGACGTTGGTAAATTGAATTGGAATAATAGTGGTCAGAAAGCAGCTGAAATTCTTTTAGCTGCTTTCTGAATTTATAGTATAAGCTTTCCAAATCAATCGGGTTAAGGTTGAAGTAATCTTTGTATTTCTTCCGGTGTTTTTACCGGCATTTTACAAGCTCTGTCTTCGCATAAATAAAGTAAAGTTTCTCCTTTTACAAACCGATTTTTTAAGAGTGGGAGTTCACTTTTTGACTGGCTGACTGCATATACCATATTAGGATAGTATTCCTTTTGAAGTTGCCTTACTTTGTCCGGAGCATCTTTCCCGACGACAGCCAACTCATAAAACGGAAAAATGGAGTAGGAGGCCAAAATATACCAGTTAGAAAAAAACCGGAGATTTGAGTTTATGTTTTGTGCCGGGCGAGCAAGCATTTTCTCAGATGTTTCCTTATACTTTGCCTCTGCTCCCAGGGCGTACAGACGATACAGATTCTTTGCCATCACTGAGTTTGAACCCGGGATTACATTATCCGAAGTCTCAAATTTTCTGATCCTTACATCTGTTCCGTGCCGGGCCGAATAGTAAAACAGATGCTCTTTTTCAGAGAAAAACACGCTAAATGTATAATCGGTCATCAAAATCGCTTTTTTATAGTAGGATTCTTCTCCGGTTACTTCATATAAAGCGGTGAATGCGTCAATTAAGAGTGCATAATCATCCATAAATGCATGGGTGGATTTATTTCCGTTTCTGTATATTCGAAGTAAAGCCCCGTTATTTTTCAGCATATTATTAATTATGAATTGAGCATTTTTTTTTGCCAAGTCTAAAAATTTCTGTTCTCCAAACGCCTGATAAGAATCTGTGAGTCCTTTTATTGTTAGTGCATTCCATCCGACAATAATTTTGTCATCCAATCCGGGAGCAATTCGTTTTTCTCGCTCCGCAAGAAGCTGCTTTCGAGACTTCTCCAAGCGTCGCTCTGCCTCGAGTTCGGTTATTTCCGAATTATCGGCAATTTCTTTCAATGTCTTTTTAACCAGCAGAATGTTGTTACCGTGTTCCCAATTACCGTTTGGTTTTACAGAATAGTACGCTTTAAATAATTTGGCATCCTCGCCTAATATCCGATCGATTTCTTTTGCTGTCCAAACATAGTACTTCCCTTCTACACCTTCACTGTCGGCATCATAAGCAGAGTAGAATCCATTGGATTTGTCGGTCATTTTATTTTTGATGAATTCAATGGTTTGATAAACAACGGTTTTATATTTTTCATTGCCGGTAATTTTATAGGTATTACTGTATAAACTCAGTAGTTGGCCATTGTCGTACAGCATTTTTTCAAAATGCGGAGCTTTCCATTTCTTGTCTGTAGAATAGCGTGCAAATCCTCCTTCGAGGTGGTCATAAATGCCGCCGTCTGCCATTTTGTTCAGCGTAAGGCTGACTTGCTCCAAGAGTTCTTGGTCTCCGGTGTGGTGATATGCGTTGAGCATGGCTTCCCAAAGCCCGGGCATTGGAAATTTGGGTGCTCCTTCGGTTCCGCCGTCTTTTTTGTCAAAACTTGACTTTATTTTCTCAGCCGCATTAAGAAAATCACTTTCTGAATAGTCGGACGCTGCTGTTGTGACGCCGGAAATAATATGTTGTTTTATACCGGCTTCTATTTGAGAGGCTGCTTTTTCATAGCGAGCAGAATCTTTAATATAGCCGTTGCTTAATTCTTTCAGGATTTGTTTCCACTGACCGTTTGGAAAATAGGTTCCGCCAAAAAACGGTCTGCCGTCCGGTAAGGCAAAGCAATTCAGCGGCCAGCCACCTTGACCTGTTATAAGGTTCACGGCATCCATGTAGTAATTGTCGATATCCGGGCGTTGTTCACGATCCACTTTAATGCAAATAAAGTTTTCATTCATGAGCTTGGCCGTTTCTTCGTCTTCGAAAGACTCGTGTTCCATAACGTGACACCAGTGGCACGAAGAATAGCCGATGCTGATAAGCATTAATTTATTTTCTTTTTTGGCTTTGTTCATTGCTTCATCTCCCCAAGGATACCAATCTACCGGGTTGTGTGCATGTTGTAATAAGTAGGGGCTGTCGCTGTTGATTAATTGGTTTGTATGTTTGTGTGAAGTGTTCATAGATTGTTCTTTTTTGACCGAAGAACATGCCGAAAAAAGCACAGCATGTATTCCGATAAGTATTATCAATTTTAAGAATTTCATTTTGATTTGTTTTCTAAGGAATTGTAAATAAATAACTACTCCGATTTCGTCATTAGTTTTCCTTTTTAATGCCTCAAAAAAAGGTCTGAAATAGCCCGCTATTACTGACTTTTTTTAAATTTTAAAAAGAAAAACTAATTTAGCAAATCAAGCATTTACTGACTTACAAGTCCTAACTTTTTTACAAATGTAAAATAAAAGATGTAAAAGTATTTAATTAATGTTGATTTTGTTTAATGTAAATTGAGGGATTATGAATAAAGAGAAGTGCCAATATTTTGACAACAAAAGCTTTACAAAAAAAATGAGTGCACCAAATAGGTGCATGATGTTTTTTTGTAATGTCTTTTGACTCAACGGCGAAGCCCTCATAAACACCTTATTAAATTATTTCAAAATTAGTGAATAAAAGATTGGTGCTTATCGAAGTTCATAATCGCTCATTTTAGGTTTAGTTCTTTCTGCAACATAAAGATTTGTTATATATTAATATTGTATCCGTCAAATGTGTAAATTGCCTGTACTGTACAAGCCGATGATTTTTAATTTGCCGAAAAACTAAACCGCTGTTTGTTAGAGGTTTATGATATAGGTTGATTCTCTTTGGATTTTGTAATTATTATTCGTCAAAATTGTACTATAGAAAGGATTATTTTTTGTAACTTTTTGGAGTTATCCACTAAAAACTAAATTGTTATGAGAAAATTAATAACATCGCTAATTTGTTTATTTATCGTGTTATCCGTCGGGGCACAGACCCCACTCTCCGGGGTGTATAATATTGGAGCCGGAGGAGATATGGAAACTCTTACCGAAGCCGTAGGAAGTTTAACGACCAACGGTGCCGCCGGTTCGGTTACTTTTGAACTGTCTGCAAGTTATACCTCAACGGGTGAAAGTTTTCCGTTGGAAATTCCGGATTATCCGGGAAACAGTTCCACAAACCGTTTAACAATAAGGCCGGCCGACGGAGTAACCAC
>JAYEIA010000253.1:0-6829 GCA_034659855.1 Bacteroidota bacterium | reverse complement strand
CATAAAACAGCAAAAACCGGTTTCGGGGCTTGTTTTGCAAACATCATGCTCAACCTCCGAAAAATAATCAAAATTACAACTTAATACAGACTGTAATTCAACTAATTAACGTTTTAGCTTGACGCCTATGGTGAAAACACCATGCAGGAGCAACGGTTAGCACGGAAATATGAAAACCCTGCCCCCTTGCAGTACCTCTGCACCTGTGAGGTGCAGAAATAATTTTACTTTTATAAAGAGTATATTTGTTGAACGGCAAGCTATTGTATCATTATATCATTAAATAATTAAACCATTTAAAGTATAAGAATGTACAATTTGAGAGAATTCTTTCATAAGCAGAGGCTTAGTTTCAAACAGATTTCCGACAACGACTACATCCGCACCTGCTGAGCAGACTGATTTTAGTGTTTCTTTTGTTTTTATTCCGCCTCCGGTAATGAGTGGAATCCGAATGTTTTTTTTAACAGCAGAAATTACCTCAGAACTAACCGTTTGTTTGGCACCGCTTCCGGCTTCCAGATATATCAGTTTTAATCCGAGCATTTCTCCGGCATAGGCGGTGGCGGCGGCTATGTCCGGTTTGTCGGCAGGTATAGGATTTGTATTGCTGATGTATTGTACCGAGCTGCTTTGGCCGCCGTCAATAAGCATATAACCCACAGAAATTATTTCAAAATGCTTTCTTTTCAGAAGAGGTGCTGCCGTTACATGCTGTCCAATAAGTAATTCCGGGTTTCGGCCCGAAATCAGGGAGAGCAAAAGAAGAGCATCGGCATGATCGGTAATTTGCAGTATGTTTCCCGGGAATGAAATCAACGGCAGTGAACTTACTTCCTTTATGGCTGCGGCCTTTTGGTCTGTATCGTCAGAAGTCAAACTGCCGCCGATAAAAATAAAATCGGCCCCGGCTTCCTGAATTTGCTTTGCTCTGATTTTTATTTGGGCAATACTTTCTTTTTCCGGGTCAATAAGTACGGCAAGTAGCTTGTGAGTAGTATTTTGTATTTTATTCAGCAGGGTCATATTTCGTAAAAAATTAAGCATTAAACTTAAATTGAACAATTATGAATAAAGAGAAATGCCAATATTCTGAGAACAAAAGCTTTACAAAAAATTGAGTTCACCCAATTGGTGCATGATGTTTTTTTGTAATGTCTTTTGGCTCAACGGCGAAGCCCTCATAAACACCTTATTAAATTATTTCAAAATTAGTGAATAAAAGATTGGTGCTTATCGAAGTTCATAATCGCTCATTTTAGGTTAAAGCAATAGGTGAAAATATAATTTGTGTTATTGTGCTTGAAAAAATGATAGTTTATTTTATAGTTTTTTGTAAAATCATCGGTATTAATACGAGCAATCATTACCCCCTGTTCTGTGAGCTGTCGGGTATCTATAAACAAGTGTTCTTTAAAGTTCAAATTGCCCTTTGCATACATTTTAAACAGCGTTTCTTTGCCGCACCAAATAGCGTATAAGTGACGATTTGTATTATCGGGCCGGTTCTTAATTATGAGCTCCGGTTTGGTGAATTTTTCAGCAATGCGTTGTATCCGCTCATTTACTATTTCAATATCGGCACCCGGCGAGTCGTGTTCCGAGAGTACTATCCCCACCACTCCTTTGCTGTGGGTTACGGAAAGATTAAGCTTGTGTTTAAGGATTGGGCGCCCGGTATATTCGTATTCAATTCCGGGATATTTTCCTAAGATTTCTTTGAGTAAGTAGCGTGTACTCAGCCATTCGGCCCGGCGGTTTTTGTTTTTAATGCGTTTAAATTGCTCCGTTTCTGTATGGTTGGGCAGTGGGAATAATTCTTTTTTCAACCGGTCAATATCATAAATAATTTCGGCTGTAACGGCGATATTATTTTTGGAATTATAGCGGTTTATTATTTTCATGATACAGTAAAAATCAATCGTTTTATTTTGAAAAAAGAATTTTAACAGCAATTACAATCATCAGTACCGCAAATATTTTTTTTAAAATGCTAACGGGAATTTTCAAGGAAAGTACCGAGCCCAAATATCCTCCCACCAAAAAAGCAAAACCAAGCACAAGAACATATTTTATTTCTATATAGCCGCCTTGGTAATAATTGTATGCACCGCCCAATGCTACAGGAATACTCAATAAAGCCAGAGAAGTCCCTTGAGCTTGGTATTGCGAGAACCCCAGTACAAGAACCAATGCCGGAACGACAATAATTCCTCCGCCCACACCCATCAGTCCGCTGAGGAGTCCGGCAGAAATTCCGATTAATAATAATGAGAGGATTGTTTCTGTTGTCATGGATAGTTAGAAATCTAAATTAAGTGAGAAATAAAATACACGGTCGTGTACATGGTCATTGTCGAGCCCCCAAGACCAATCCAGTCTGAAGAAATATCCAAATAAACGACTTCTGACCCCAACGCCGTATCCTAAAATTACCGGCCATCTGTTTTTGTTAATAACCACAGTAATAGGGCCTTGAGTAATTGTTTCGGTTAAGTATTTGTTTTTTTCATCATAAGGCGATTTTCCCGACCAGGACGCTCCGGCATCGGCAAATCCTACAATTTGAAAGTTATTGAGAAAATCACTGTTCAACGGGCGGTTGAGAAGATATCGAACAACCGGAAAACGAATTTCATTATTGATGACGAAAAAGGAATTTCCGTTTCTGGCATTTTGCACAAACCCTCTCATATTGGTAGCCACAGCTTGATATACATAATTCTCGTCATAGTTTATATTCACCGTGCGGTCAAACATTTCTTTGTCCGGTAACAGGGAGTACCAATTATCAACCCCTCCCAAATAGTAGAGTAGTTTACTTTTTCCGAACGATGTTCCGGCTCCCATTCGTGAGGCAAATATTAAGTTTCGATGTATTTTTTTATAATATCGAAAATCGAAACCGGCAGTTATAAAATTTGTATAGGATTGGTCAACCTCTTGGTAGAACTCACTAAAGGCCTTGAATTTTACCCCTTCGTATAAGTTAAGACCTAAATTTCGGGTGTTGTCAAAAATAAATTCACCTTTGGTTCCCGCAAATGCCTTGTGGGTATCATCAGTCGTTAATGAGCTGTAATCTGTTGATTTTCTTACTGTTTTGTCATATCTGAAGTTCAGCGTGGCTTTAAAGGCCGCCACTTGGTTCAAAGGAAACTTTGTGATGTACATGCCCTCATTGGAAATTATTTTATTGTAAAAGGGAAAACCATGCTCGTCGTAATCAATTTTCATTTGGGTTTGTCGGTGGTAAATGTATTGCTTATCAGTCCTTGCTTTAAGGTCTTCGAGGCTTAGCAAAAATTCATAACTGTTTAGGTCTCCCCCCAATTTGAAGCCCGCAGTTACTCTGTAATCCTCAAATAAGTCGTAAGCCCCCACTTTGGTAAAAATATTAATTCCGGGGTTGAAATAATACGCACTGCCAGTAAATGCCTGATAAGAGCTGTTCAGCATCCCAAAGTCAACCTGTTGAATGACGTGATTTGTGTAGAAGTTAGTTTTATAATTAAAGGTTTCACTTTCAGCTTTCTCGTCTTTTAGTTCCTTTTTAAATTCAAAGTTTTCAATGGGATGAATGGAATAGTAGTCATTCTCTTTTTCGGTTTCGAAAATATAGTTATTAATATTTATTCGGCTGCTGTCCGGGTGCTGTATGTTTTGTGGAGGATTTTTACGCATTTTATTGATGCGTTGTTCGTTAACTCGTTTAGCTTCGGCCGCAATAACAGCCAAGCTGTCTTTATATTTACGGTCTTCAGTTTGCTGACGTTTGTTTTTGGTTACAAAATCGTTGAATTTCTTATTTAATCCGGATTGCCGTTTGTTTAAAATTCGGTATCTGTTACCGTAGTATATGACTTCATAAGTTTCTTTTGAATTTTGTTTCAAAGCATAGTCCTCAATGTTTCGAGAATAATTGGTGAGTTGTTTTTGTTTGGAGAAATACCTGTAATGTATCGTTGTGTCCACACTGCTTATAGTACTGTCAAACTCGGCAATGTAGCGATTGTAAATTCCATTTTTATCCGATAAGTAAACAAATTTATTTTTGCTGATTTCTATAGGTTTAATCTCGTTCGTATAAGGAGTGTTCGTAATTCGTTTAAGGGTTTGGGCTTTGTTTTTGTAGTCGTATTCAAAAAGGTCATATAGGGTTGTGCCTGATGATGACTGAGAACTCAAAAGTGTATTTTGCCGATCGGAGGAGAAAATTATTCGCTCCGATTTTGCTGAAAAGACCGGGTAAAGATCGTCGGCCACATCGTCGGTTATTTTATAGTTTTTATTGGTAAGGTGGTCATAGATATAAATGTCAGTTTTTCCGTTTTTTACGCCGGACAATACCAGTTTTAAACCATCGTGCGAATAATTGTAAGACAATACTTTGTCAAAATATGTAATTAATGTACGCGTTGTTTCTTTTTCCTTTAAGTTGTAAGTGTAATAATATATATTTCCCTTCTCTTCAATCATGTATGAAAAAATATCTCCGTTGGGATGCCATGCCGTAACCGGAATCGAATAGTCGGTAATTTGATCCAGCGGATGCCCTCTTTTAACCATACGTTTTTTCTTATCTTTATCCTTATCATACAGGTAGATTTTATATTGCCCTTTTTTGTTTGAAATATAACTGATATACCTGTTGTCGGGGCTTAATTTCAGCTCCCTGATTAGTCGATTTTTTTTTGCAACGATTTGTTCAGAATTCGCTTCGGGGTTTTCTGTATTCTCAGTTGTTCGTTCCAACATATCTGAGTAGAATTTTTTCCATTCCGGGCTCAAATCTTTAACCGAAGCTCCCAACAAACTTTTAAACCCGGCTTCGGTGTTTTTGTTTAGTCGGGTAACATAAAGGAGATTTGGAATAATATTGTTGCCGTAGGTTTCCCCTAAAAAATACCAAAATGAATGCCCGGCATATTTTGCATCATCCCCGGTAAGATGATTTATTCGTTTGTATTTGCCGCTTGCAAACCCGTCTTTGACCCTATTCTCAATGGTACTGTTCCAATTTTCGGACAAGTAACTCACCAAGCCTTCGATATACCATTCAGGCAAAGTAATCAGTGTTGAGTTTGTTATTTTTTGTCTGTAGCTGCCGCTGTACAGCATTTCACTTATCATCAGGCGTGTAATACCGGCTTTAATTTGAGTTCTTAACGTTTGTTGTTCTCCTTCGTAAAAAATTAGTACTTTATTATTAATTATTTTGGTAGAGCCACCTATGTTTGAGTTCTCATTATGCGTATCATATCCTATATTGCTTCCTCGGAAGTCAGATAATTTTTTATAACTGACAAAGATTAATCTTTTTTGCAGAGAGGTACCGAAAAAACGCTCAGCCTTTTTTATTTCTTCATGGGCAATATCGGCAATTTGTTTGCTGATAAATTCCCCGCCGGAGTAGAAATAAACGTCAAAGTTATCATATCTGTAAAACTGATGATAAGGCTCAATAAACTGCACCCTGTTTTTTCCGAAACTCATCTGGTGTCCGTTATAAAACTGAGCGAAAGAATCAATATTTGTACTCATTATAACAAGCCATACGAATAGACAGCGCATAACAAGAGTTGGTTTAAATTTAAGTCTTTTTGTGCTCCTGAGATTTATGAGCCCGAGAGTATGTAATTTTAAGTTTTTATAACTCATTGCGATTTATCGTTAGTATTACCTAAGATTAGTGATTATGGACTTCGATAAGCACCAATCTTTTATTCACTGATTTTGAAATAATTTAATTATGGGGCTTCGCCGTTGAGCTAAAAGATATTACAAAAAAACATCATGCACCAATTTGGTGCACTCAATTTTTTTGTAAAGCTCTTGTTCTCAGAGTATTGGCACTTCTCTTTATTCATAATCGCTCAATTTGGATATTATATTTTTACGTCTTGTTTTGAATAAGCGTGTTGAATACACAAATTTAATTGAAATATATGTGAAATTTGCAAAATCGGCAACTCTATTTTTTCTTTTCAACCGGATCGGGTTTAAAAATTCAAAATTATTCAAAATGCTTATCCATATAATTCAATTTATTTGTACAAAAAGTTTCCTGTAAATTTAGGAATCTGAAGATAAATAAATTAACGGCTCATACCCACAGCAGAATAATTGATTTCCATTGTACGCAGTTGAGCCTGTATAAAATACAATAATCAATGTTTACAGGTATTTACTTCGGAGGCTTAGCGGTTGCATATTTAGGAAATCTATATTAAGATTATTTTTATTTGCATAAAAATTGTATTTTCGCGTTTTAAACAGAAATCCTTAGGGTTTGTGATGAAATAAATTGACTGTTTTAAACGAAGTTATTTTGTTCTTTTTCAACTTGAAAATACTGCGAATAGCGAGCTGTTTAAAGGATTTTCAAGATTTTTTGCGAATGAGCAAAAACCAAGGGCAAAAGAACGAGTTTGAAGCGTCAGGTAACAGGGCATTCGGAAAACAGAATGTTAAGATAATCAAATAACAATTACGTCATAAAATATCAAAATAATTTTGTAAATTTGTTAAAAAAAGAGAAATGCCTAAACTTTATGAATATTTTGGATTAATTGTTTTATTCTATTCCCGTGAACATGAACCAATTCATGTGCATTGTAAATATCAGGGAAAAGAAAGTAAAGCTGAAATAATATATGAAAATGGAAAATTTGTGGAAGTCGCAATAAAAACCGTTGCAGGGAAAGAGCCTCTTGACATCCAAAATTTGAAAAAATTCAAAAAACTTGTTGAATATTTTAGAGATGATATTATTCGGAAATGGGTGGACTTTTTTGTTTTCAATAAGGAAATTGCGACAGAAAAAATA
>JAYEIA010000252.1:0-26031 GCA_034659855.1 Bacteroidota bacterium | reverse complement strand
ATCTTCAAATCCGTCATGGTCGGGCGAAAAGATAAGAGGTTCCAAATAAACTTCAGCGTTTTCTTCGCCGGTTTCTTCAAGAGCTTGAGAATTTTCATAGGCCGGCGTGGCAAAGCCCACATCTTCAGAGGCCGAATGCCAATTAGCGTTGTCTTGAGTCGGAGCGTTAAGTTTAATACGCTCTAGAGATACGCCGTCCTCATCGGCAAGTAATTCATAGTGCATGTCTTCGTGGTATTCAAATTGATCGATAACGGAATCTTTCGCATTGAGAACAACAACGGTTGAGGACTCATCGGTATAGGACGGAAAATCATTGGTCTCAATGATGTGCTGTTCATTTTCGCTCATATAGTCTCTCAAAACCAGTTCTTTATTTTCTGTAAACGCCATAAACTCTCCCGGAGAAAAATAAAGACTTGCGGTACTCAATTTCTCTTTTTGTTCAAGACTTCCGTCGTCTGCTCTTTTGGCTAAGTATATGTTTTTTAAGTCAATGATATATTCTGAGTTGTTGTACAGCTCCACAAAGTCGGTTCCGCCGGTGAACGGGTTGAACAGGACTTCATTAATCAGCAAATCATTTTGTTGCGGGTTGTGAAAAATAAAGGTTGTATCAAATGTCGGCATCAAATTATTGTTTCTGTCATAGATATTTGATACAGAAAAGCGGAGTGCTTCATCCTCCGGAAAACCGCTTTCAAAAAGTAAATGGATTTTTGATGAATCATTGTTTTCTGTATAGACAAAATACGGGCTGCCCACGGTATTATCAATAAAATAATTAGATGTATCGACTGCCGATATTCTGTCGGGCATTTCCGAATAATTGACTAATAAGTGATTGCCGGATTCAGCTTTGACGGTTGTTATATTGATACGATGATAAGTCAATTCAACGGATTCTCCCGGGTTGAGGTTGCCGCAATTATCCAAAATATTTTCGACAAATAATTCATAGTCTTGCTTGTCTTGAAATTCATTGTCAAAATGAACTCTCACTATGGTTTTATTTTCGGAAATATCTATAGACCCGGGATTCCCTATTTCCGGAACGGAATAATTCGCCGGGTCAAGACCTGAACTTTCACTAATAATTTCAGAAAAATAAATATCCAAATCCGTTGAGGAAACAATTTGTACCTCTAATATTGAAGGAGGTGTGGAGTCCGGGTTTTCAGCATCGGAAGAATTTATTCTGCCGGGAGTTCCGCCGGCCGGGTCAGAGCATGCTGTCCAATTTTGAAACAATTCGCAAACATTCTCGGGGTCTATAACTTCGAGAGACCATCCGCCGCCGTCTTTGCCGCTTTCGCCGTACCACTCATCGGTATAGTTTAATTCATGTATGAGATTTCCCTCGGAATCGGAGAGGCGTATATTTTTTCCCGATGAATTCAAATCTGACTCCGAAAGGATATTTAAAACGGTTGCTGACTCAAGTTCCATATCGTCTTCAGCCAATACAAGATATTCGCCGGGAGACAATGTGATGTAAGGCAATTCTGTTTCCGTTTGTCCCTCTGCTAAAAAAGTCCAAGCTGTTAAATCTAAGGTAAAATCGGAAGTGTTGTATATTTCAACATATTCTACGGCAGGCAGTCCGGCAGGTTCGGGATTTACATCGCTCATTATTTCAGTAAAAACCACATCAAATGCTTTGGCCAAATAATAAATAAAGTCCAAGTCTGTCGGTTGCATTATATTTGAGTTGATGTCATTTATATTACTGATAGTCAGTGTGTAAGTTTCTTCTCCCGTAAAGCTTTGGTCGAAAATTAAATCGACAACGGCAGCATTCGAATTGGAAATTTGTGCAATGGAGGGCTGACCAATATCCTGATTTAGAGTATAGTTTGCCGTATTTTCGGCACTCTGCAGTTCCGGGGCTTCCGAAAAATAAACCCGCAGTTGATTGTCGGACATCACCTGCACCGAAACCGGATAGATTAATTCATAAGTAAACGTTCCGGAGTAATTTTCCATTAAATTTTCACAGGGGTCTGAAATATTTGAAATATCTATGCTGTTTTGCCCTTGAGGGAAATTATTGTCAAAAGTTAATTCGATGACGTTTGGGTCCTCAATACTTGCAGAAGCATTCAGCGGATTTTGGCTTCCGTTAATGGTGTAGTTTGTCGCAGTTTCTGATGTGGAAATTTCAGGCGTTTCGGAAAAAGTGATTTCAAGCTCTTGGGATGACATTACGGTAACAGAAATGACCTCAGGTAAGGAGTTATCCGGATTTACGGTATAAACTGAATTTATTCGACCCGGGGTGCCGCCGGTATAGTCAGAGCTTACGGTCCAGTTGTCGTCTTCTCCGCAAAAATTGTTGTAGTCTATGCGCTCTAAAGACCAACCGCCGTCGTCATAATCAGTGTTGTCATACCAAGAATCGGAATACGAAACATCGTCGATAATATTCTCGGAAGAATCTTTTAAAACGAGTCGCTTTCCGGATACGGTTAAGTCGGTTTCATTTAATATCGGAACAATAATATTGGCGTATGCTGAGAAATCTGCTGCTGATTCTTCGGAACAAATAATAAGAAATTCGCCTGCAACCAATTCAATTTCCGGAAATAAATCCGGACTGTTATCTCCAATGGTAAATGTCCAATTGGTCAGGTCAACAGGGTTTTCTGAGCGGTTGTATAATTCTATATATTCTCCTTCGGGCAGGGCTTCCGGCAAGGGGTTAATATCACACATTATTTCATTAATTACAAGGTCAAACGGTTGACTGACATAGTATGTGAAAGATAAGTCTTTTGCTTCCATTGGGTTGTCGTATTGGTCTTCAACACCGGAAACCGTCAAAGTATATTCCTGAGACAGTTCAAATTCTTGGCTGAAAGTTAAATTAACTTTAGTGGGGTCAGCTGCATTGACTGTTGCCGTATTGGGATTAGCTAAACCGTTATTTACCGAATAATTAGCTGTATTTTCGGCTGTAATTACAGAAGGTTCTTGAGAAAAATTAACTTCCAAACTATTTGATGATGTGATAGTTACAGATTCGGCCGTAATTAATTCATATGAAAATGAAATTTGTCCGTCGCCGGAGTTTAGGTGTAAATCTTTTATGTTAGAATAATCCAAATTGTATGTTGTTCCGGAAGTGAAGCCATTTGCAAAGCTCAATTCTACTTCAGAATAATTTGTTTCATCATACACAATGCTTTGCGGTTGTCCTATCTCATTATCAATCACGTAATTGGCAAGGTCTTCGGCAGAGGCTTGTTCAACGACTTCTGAAAACTTTATATGCAACAATTGGGAAGATATGGCAGTGGCTTCAGTAATTGTCGGAGCCACACCGTCATTGGTTCCGGTTATGGAGATATCATCTATCCATAATTTCATATCTTGAGAGGACGTATATTCATAGTGAAATCCAAAATATTCTGCATCCGTATATTGGTCGTCAATTGCGGATGAACCAATTTGTATCAGGTCGTCAAATCCTCCGTCAGCATCCAACAAAATGTTCCACTCTCCTGCAGCAGTTCTTTGAATCTCCAGACCTACATATTGGGAAGTTCCGATGTTGGTTTGCCAATCGAAAGACGTATTAATGACTTCGTATCCGCTGCCGGAAGATACCCGCCATAATTTTATAAAGTCGTCGGAGCCGGAATAATTCACCCCGACTGCATAGCCGTTTGCAGATCCGGAACCATGCATTTCTGCGGGCAAAGTATCCGAAATCAAAAAACACGCCCAGTTGTTTCCCGAAGACGGATTGTAGCCGTGCCGTATTTGAAATCGCCAGCTTGTTGTTGCGGCAGATAAATCGAGCCCTTGAATAGTCTTTGCAATTTCGTCATGTCCGCTATCCGGATTATCAAATGTGTGATGCAAAGAGTAAGTTCCTGAAATAGGGGTTTCGGTACTTGCCTCCCAACGGCCGTTGTTTGATTCTGTCCAGTAATTCAGAACACCGAATTCAAAATTATCGGAAAATTGCGAAAAAACAAATGAATAGACAGAAAGTAGTAAAATTGTAAAAATGTGTTTCATAGAGTGATATTTGAAAAGGTCTGTGACCGATTTGATAACTTTTTTTTAAAATAAATTATAAAATATTGGCTTGTCCCGTTATGACTGACCGGCTATACCTAAAAACTACAGTTGATTTTGAGTAAAGCGATTCATTCCTTGAAATATTCAAGACAAAACGTTAAATTTGCTCAATATTTCCAAAGATAATATTTATACAGTTAAAAGCAATTTATGAAGATAGCTCTGGTAGGAGCCACTGGGTTGGTTGGTCGGAAAATGTTAGAAATAATGGAGGAGCAAAAATTGATTCCTGATGTGTTAATATTGTCCGCATCAAAGCGTTCGGTCGGGAAACAACTGGAATTTAACGGACAAAAAATTTCTGTGGTTTCACTCAATGATGCTGTAACTCAAAAACCGGATATTGCTTTGTTTTCTGCCGGCTCAGAAATTTCATTGAAATATGTTCCAAAATTTGCGAAACAAGGATGCAAGGTAATAGATAATTCTTCCGCTTGGAGGATGCATCCTGAGCACAAATTAATTGTTCCGGAAATAAATGCGAATTCTTTAACTGAAAATGATAATATTATTGCCAATCCGAATTGCTCTACAATTCAGTTGGTCATGGCTTTGGCTCCAATTCATCGAAAATACGGAATTAAGCGACTGGTCATTTCAACCTATCAATCGGTATCGGGCTCCGGACTAAAGGCAACCCGACAGCTTAGCGACGAGCAAAAAGGATGGAAAGCTGATAAGGCCTATCCTCACGTTATTCATGAAAACTGTTTGCCGCATTGCGATGTTTTTGAAACCAACGACTACACCAAAGAGGAAATGAAATTGGTGAATGAAACCCGGAAAATATTAGCCGATGAGACCGTTAGAATTACAGCAACAGCAGTTAGAGTCCCTGTTTTGGGAGGACATTCAGAATCTGTAAATGCTGAATTAAAAACGGAATTTGAAATTGATGAGATAAAGTCTCTGATGTACAGTGCAAAAGGTATAGTGTTAGAAGACAATCCTAAGGAGAATATTTATCCTATGCCGGTGAATGCGAAAGGAAAAGATGAGGTTTATGTCGGCAGATTGCGGCGCGATGAATCAACCGACAATGCACTGAATATGTGGATAGTCTCCGATAATCTAAGAAAAGGAGCTGCGACTAATGCGGTTCAGATTGCAAAATATTTGATTAAAAATAAATTAATAAAGGAGTAATTTAATGCGAGCAGTAATTCAAAGAGTAAGTCAAAGCAGTGTATCTGTTAATGGAAGCATAAAGTCTTCGATAGACCGAGGTTTAATGATTTTAGTCGGTATAGAGGATGCCGATAATCAAAAAGATATGGATTGGTTGAGCCGGAAAATATGTAATATGCGTATATTTGATGACAAAGACGGCGTAATGAATTTA
The DNA here is from genome assembly GCA_034659855.1 of Bacteroidota bacterium. GTDB lineage: Bacteria > Bacteroidota > Bacteroidia > Bacteroidales > JAADGE01 > JAYEIA01. Next base: position 20,600 of record JAYEIA010000252.1, on the reverse strand, counting down.
AGTGTGAAAGCTATTGACGGAGAGTTATTGTTAATCAGTCAGTTTACATTACATGCCGCTACAAAAAAAGGAAACAGACCGTCATATATTCATGCGGCCAAGCCTCCGGTTGCTATTCCGTTGTATAATGATTTGAAACGTACCATGGAACTTGAATTAGGCAAAGAAATACAAAGTGGAGAATTTGGCGCAGATATGAAAGTAGAATTAATAAATGACGGTCCGGTAACTATTATTATTGACTCCAAAAATAAAGAAATATGACCATAGCCGAAGCCCAACAGAAAACCGACAGATGGATAAAAAGCATAGGAGTAAGATACTTTAACGAGCTGACTAATATGGCGATACTAACTGAGGAGGTTGGGGAGTTAGCAAGAATAGTTGCACGAAAATATGGTGAGCAATCGTTTAAAAAATCTGATGAAGATTATGACTTGGGAGATGAAATGGCCGACATTCTTTTTGTATTGATGTGTTTAGCCAATCAAACTGATATAGATCTTACTGAGGCTTTTAAGAAAAATTTGGAAAAGAAAACGATTAGAGATAAAAATAGACATAAAAACAATAAAAAAATTCAATAATGAAAACGACAAAGATTCTATCACAATACAATTTAGATGTTGATGAGGAGGCGGTAAAAAAAGCAATTTCGGAGATTACTGAAAAAGCAAAAGCATTAAAATCTCAGGAAAGTCTAAAGCAAATATTATCATTTATTGACCTTACGACTTTAAGTGAAAGAGACAATACGGACAAAGCCAAACGGTTTGCAAAAAACGTATCGGAATTTTCTGCAAAATTCCCAAATTACTCGAATGTTGCGGCTATTTGTGTTTATCCTGAGCTGGTAAAAGATGTCAGAGAAAACGTAAAGGTTGATAATTTTAGCTTGGCATCTGTTGTGGGCGGATTTCCTGCATCGCAAACCCTGATAGAAATAAAGCAAGCCGAGACAGAGGCTGCCATAAATGCCGGAGCTACCGAAGCTGATATGGTTATTTCCGTCGGTAAATTTTTGGCCGAGGATTACGATACTGTTTTTGAAGAAATAAATAAAATAAAAGAAAGTTGCGGCGAAAATCATCTTAAAGTTATACTGGAAACCGGGGCTTTGCCTTCGCTGAAAGCTATTAAAACAGCTTCTGTTTTGGGAATAGAGGCCGGTGGTGATTTTATAAAAACTTCAACCGGAAAAATTGATGTTTCTGCAACTCCCGAGGCGATGTATATTATGGCTCAAACCGTAAAAGAGTATTATGACAGAACCGGCAAAAAAATTGGATTAAAACCTGCCGGCGGAATTTCCGACGCCGATACGGCAATGATTTATTATGCGATTGTGAAAGAAGTTTTGGGTAGTGATTGGCTTAGTCCGGAATTTTTCCGAATCGGAGCCAGCAGCTTGGCCAATAAAGTGCTTAGCGAGTTGGAGGGGCGAGAGGTCTCCTATTTTTAATTCGTATTGGTTTTGCATACAGCAAATCAGGAATTTAAAAAAGAGGCAGATTATATTCTGTCTCTTTTTTGTTTGGCTGAATGCAGGCCGGTTTCTCGCAGCTTTCGGGCTACAAAGGGTTAAGCAGTATGCCTAAGTTTATTTAACGGTAGTTTATAATATAAAAATTAATCGGAAGTATTATACTTTAAACGGTTAATAATTTGACTTTTACAAAGAGTGTATTTGTTGAATAGCAAGGTATTGTATCATTATATCATTAAATAATTAAACCATTTTAAGTATAGCTTTTTGATTCAGGAATAATTCCGTATTTTTTCATCAAAAATACAGCATTTAAATTTCTGCTGATACCGTCTTGTAATTGATAGTCAAAACTTAATTCCTCGTTTTCAATCGTCGCTTCAAAACGTTTATTAATTATTTTTTCAGGATATTTATCAGCAAGTTTCCCCAGTTGAGTATCATGCGTTGCTGCCAGTCCGGCGGTTTTATATTGGATGAGTTGCTCCAGAAGTCCCTCTGAACCTTTATGCTTATCATCGGAATTTGTTCCTTTAAGCATTTCATCAAGAATTACAAATAATTTTTCCCCGGCTTTCAGGCGTTCGGTCATTTTTTTCAATCGCATCAACTCGGCATAAAAATACGACTCATGTTTTTGAATAGAGTCTGTGGTTCTTACACTGGTGTATATATTCACAGGGCTCCACTTCATATACTCAGCACAAACTTTTGTCCCGGCAGAAGCCAATATCATATTTACTGCAATCGTACGCAAAAAAGTACTTTTGCCGGCCATATTAGCTCCGGTCACAATATGCATTTTGCCGAGTCCTGATGCAGAAAAATTATTTCCTACACGATTTGTTGAAGGCAATAACGGGTGTGCTCCGTTTCTAATATCCAATGTAAAATCGGTATTTGCCGTCTTCGGATATACAAAGTCAGGATTAGAATACGCAAAATCAGCTAAACTTATCAATGCGTCAAACTCTGACAAGGCATCAAACCAGACTGCTAACCCTTCTGACAGTTCAGATTTTAATTTTTCTAAACGAAATAAAATTTGCAAATCCCACATTAATAATGCGTTTGCAACAAGGCCTACAATAAAATTCAAGCGGGCATCAAAAGCTTTCAGCAGGGATTTCATTTTTTTTAACGGACCAACGGCCGACATTTTCTCTCCATTTAAAACCGCTTGAAATCTTTTCAGGTAAGTGGAGTTAAATGTTTTTTCGCTGATTATGTCCACCAAAACAGAGATTTGTGCTATTGATTTATTCTTTTTTGAAAGCATATGGTGAGCTTCGGAAACTTTTTTTGTAAAGGCTCCCACAATGCCAAGTTGCAAGAGGAATAAAAGAACAAAAGCTCCTGATGATACAAGCCCGGCAATTGAGAGGATGCCCGACAATATTGTTAAAAACGGAAATATGAACAATATATACTTGACCCAAACTTTATTTTGTAAAATATGGGGTTCATTTGTCCACTTGAGTAGGTTTTTCAGAAGTATATTTTTGGTTTCGTTTTTATAAATATGGGGCTCATGATTATTAATTCGGCCCGTCGCCGAAAAATTTTGTCTGAATTCCGGGTCATCAGACAGTTCATTGATTGCCGTTTGTTGATTTTGAATGATTTCCGGCTCAAGTTCAAGATGAGATATTTTGGCTGACAGACGTAATTTTCCGCCGAGAGTTACGGTTCTGTTCAACAGTTGAAAAATGGAAGTATTCCCGAAAAGGTCAATATCATAGGAGAAATCATGCGTTGTATCCATCATTTCATTTCCGCTGTGAAATGGGCTGTAATCCTCATTTAGTGTCGATATCCATTCGGTATTTATTAACAACAATTCATTATAAAATCTCAATTGTTTTCGCTTTTTATAGCTGATGGTTACAAGCATAAAAAAAGCAATAACAAACAGTACTTCAATACCGGTAAGATATATGAGGCTTATATTGTCAAAAACAAAGAAAACGATTATTGCCGTTGTAAATATTAAAAAGCGGCCTAATGCCAGAAATTTAATTTTGTGGTTTAACCCGTTTATTATTTTTCGACAGTCTTCTGTTTTCGATTTTGCTTTTTGTTTTAATTTTTGTTTATCCATAGTAGAGGCTTAGTATTCTTTATATTTTAAAAGAAAATAATTGTGTAAAAGTGCTAATAAATATTGTAATTCTAAAGAGATGTTTTAAAATTTCAACATTTAGTCGTTTTAGGGTCTATAAAGGGTCTGCGTCCTAAGTTATTTCGATTGTTTGAAATAAAAATACGATTATTATAAATTGACAGATCATGTCGAAACTAAAAAGCAAAGGTTTTTTGTTTCTCTTTTTAGGGAGTTTTATAGATTCTTATTGATACCAAAAAATGAAAATTAACAGAATTTTATTGTTTTAAAATTGAGTCCACTCCGAAAACCGGTCAGACGGATATACTTGCAAAATACTCAAAACTAGTCATCTTATTTTTAGTTAATAAGCATAGCCGTCCGACCGGTGATTTGATAAATTTGACTTTTTGGAGTTGACTCAATATTTAGACTTGAATTTTACTTGGTCAAAAGTGCTAATCAAAATTTCTCAGTTCTGTTATAATTTTGAATGGCCGGGGGTAATGGAAAGAGAATTTTGTATAGTAACAGATTATTAATTTTTAATAATACTTTAAAACAAGTAATGTTAAATGTTTATATAACAGATTATTAGGCAATTACAGATCAAAAGCTCATTTAATATTTTTTTGCTGCATGAAAAATTATCAGACTGTGCATAAGAGCCGGCTTCCTTCTGTCGTTGAAATTTGTTAATTATCTGTCAGTCAGAATATAAAAAAATAATTTGTTGGTCAAAATATTGATTCAAATAATTTCGTAAAGCTATATTTTAGCAACAAATGAAAATCTTATATTTTATGAAAAATACACTTTTATCTATCGCTATAATTTTTTTAACCCTATCGGCATATGGTCAATCCGTCGTTATTTCGGAAAGCGGAGGAGCCGTTCCAAATTCCAATGCCATTCTGGATATTCAATCAGACAGCAAAGGAATATTAATTCCTCGCCTGACTAAAGTTCAAAGAGAGGGAATTACAACACCACCCGACGGTTTGCTTGTTTTTGACACAACAGAGAAAGCTTTTTTTCTCTATGGAAACACCAAATGGACAGACCTGTCATCGTCTGCCGAAATTTGGTCGCAGGATGCCTCAAATGTTTATTTAACAAATTCTGCCAATAATATCGGAATAGGAACCACAACCCCCGGGAGCAAACTGGTGCTGCAAGCCAACAGTAATGCATCTGACGATGATGTACTTTTTGAAATTCGAGACAAAAACAGTAATCCCGTTTTCAAAGTTACATCATCCGGTACACGTATCTATGTCAAAGACAACAGCAAAGCAGTTTCGGGTGGTTTTGCCGTAGGCCAGTACGGTTCTCTCAAAGCAGACGGCGATGAATTCTTTACAGTTACTCCTTTTGAAACCAGAGTAAACACACTGCCGGCTGCAAAAGGAAATGCCGGAGGATTTGCCGTTGGACAATACGCATCTTTAAAGGGAGGCGAGATTACTTCCAATTTCTACACCAATCCGGATGAAACCCGAGTTTATACCGATAATACCGGTGTTTCAGGCGGATTTGCCGTTGGACAATACGGCTCTTTGAAAGCAAACGACAACTACATGTACATGGTGCCTGACAACTCTTTTATAGGATATCAATCCGGAGAAAAGTTACAATCCGGAAACTGGACGGGAAAATATAATACTTTTTTTGGTTATCAATCCGGTATGAAGGATACGGTAGGTAGTAATAATATATTTATCGGGTATCAATCCGGATATGAAAACACTGACGGTCTATATAATGTTTTTATGGGAAATAGGGCAGGATATAACAATGTAGGCTATATAACTGCACAAGATACCGGAGGTTCTCGTAATGTATATATAGGTTATGAAGCAGGCTTAAGTGATGATCAAGGTTCCGATAATATACTAATCGGCTATAATGCAGGCAAAACAACAGTAGGTGGCAACAATGTTTTTCTCGGAAGCAAATCCGGCTCAGAGAATTTAGCAAGTATTAACAGTGTTTATATAGGTAATAGAGCAGGCCTTCGTAATGACGGAACAAACGGAAGTGCCGAAAATAATGTATATATTGGTTTTCGTGCCGGTGAAGGGCATCCAACTATAAGTAACAGTGGTGATGAAAATGTTTTTATTGGTACAAATTCAGGTTCATTAAATACAACGGGAGATTTTAATACATTTGTCGGTTATTATAGTGGTTTAGGTAATTATGACGGAGAATATAATACATATTACGGATATAATAGTGGCAAATCATCAAAAGGCAGCTATAATACATACATGGGATGCCAAGCCGGAGAGAGTGTTACCGTCGGAAGCAGTTATAATATCTTTTTTGGTTTTCAAGCCGGGCAATATCATAACACAGGAGATAATAATATTTATATCGGAAAGAATGCAGGTGGCGGAACTTCTACAAATTATGATAGTGGTGCAAATAATGTATATATTGGAACAGAAAGTGGCACAAAAAATCAAGACGGAGAAAAAATGTTTTTCTCGGATTTCAAAGTGGATATTCTAATACAACGGGTTATAAAAATGTTTTTTTAGGTACAAAAGCAGGTTTAAATTTTATAGGAGGTTGGACAAATGTTTATATAGGAAACTTTGCAGGAGGGGAACATTCTGGTGGAACTGAAGGTGTATATATAGGAAATGAAGCAGGGCGTAATGCTGAGGGAGATGAAAGTATTTTAATAGGAGTTCAGGCTGGTGCTAATAATTATAGAGCATCTCATAATGTTACAGCATCAACAATTATAGGAACTTATGCAGGTCTAAATGTAACAGGTGACAACAATGCTATACTTGGTGGTGGTGCCGGTTCAAGTTCCGGAGGAGAAACTTCTGGCGAAAACAATGTTTTTATAGGAGCTTTGTCCGGTTCTGGGGCACATACAACTAGGCTAGGAAATAATAATGTTTGTATTGGTTACCGTTCTGGGAGAGGCGCTACAGGAAACAATAAACTTTTTATTTCGAATTCAGATGATGCAACTCCTTTAATTTATGGAGATTTTTCTACTGACTTGTTGCGAATAAACGGAACACTAAATATAAACGATGCATATTCTTTCCCTCTTACAGATGGCTCAGCAAACCAAGTGCTGGTTACTGATGGTAATGATATTTTAACATGGACAAATGTTTCTGATTTAAGTGATGGAGTCTGGACTGTTGATGGAAATAATATCTACTCTGCGGTTTCCGGAAATGTGGGAATTGGAACAACAAGCCCATCTCAAAAATTAACTATAATAAACTCAACAGAGTTTACTCTCGGTGGAAATGATACCGGTGTAGATAATATTTACTTAGAAAATCATAGTGCAGGAGCCGGTGATGAAAACATCGGTGCTTCAATTTCATTCTCGGGACCTTATAATGGCGGTAGTGGTGCACAACGAAGACATGCTGCAATAGTCGGGGTGCAAGAAACCACAGAAACAGACTACATTGGTTTAGCTTTTTATACACATAATTCAACTGGAAGTACAGGTGATATGCAAGAATCATTTAGAATATCTCATGACGGTCTTATAGGTATAGGAACAACAACTCCCAATCAACCCTTAGATGTTAACGGGGATGTTGAAACAGGAGCAGGAGATTCTGGTTATGATGGTTTTGCTGAAATTATAAGTATTAGAGCACAAAGTGATCTTTGGGTTATGGGTGTTCAAAACGAAACAACAGAAGGAGAAAGTGATTTTTTTATTGGTAAAAATTATTCAGAAGACGGTACTTTTCATATTGAAAATAGTGGTGATGTGGGTATCGGGATTACAAATCCTACAAATAAATTACATGTTGTTGATGATTACAGAGCTGTTTACGGAACCAGCACTACAACCGGAAATCATTCATATGGTATTTATGGTACTGCTTATGGAGGAACGTTATGGTCTTACGGTGTATATGGAGCATCATTAGGTTCAGGAGGCGGAAGGATTGGAGTTTTTGGCTCTGCATCCGGCGGAACAACAAATTATGCAGGTTATTTTTCAGGAGATGTAAACATTACCGGTAGTATAGCAAAAGGAAGCGGAACATTTAAAATTGACCACCCCTTAGATCCTGAAAACAAATATCTATACCATTCATTTGTCGAAAGTCCTGATATGATGAATATTTATAACGGTAACATAATTCTAGACAGAAGCGGTGAAGCAACCGTAACAATGCCTGATTATTTTGAAGCTTTAAACATGGAGTTCCGTTATCAATTAACGGCAATAGGTGCTCCCGGTCCGAATTTATATATTGCAAAAGAAATTTCAGGCAATACATTTAAAATTGCCGGCGGTACTTCCGGGACAAAAGTATCATGGCAAGTAACCGGTATAAGACACGATCCTTTTGCAAATGAAAACAGAGTTAAAGTTGAAGTTGATAAAGAAGCAAATGACAGAGGAAAATATATACACCCCGATGCATACAATCAACCAAAAGAAAAAGGAATAGATTATGAGATGAGAAATATGAAATAAATAAAAGACACTCTTGAAAGGCGTCTTTTTACGTATTCTCAAAAATATATTCGTATTCTGAATATATTTATAAAAAGCACGAACTTATTCAGTTTATTCGTGCTTTTTTTATATTTTTAGCCTTGTTTGAAAAAAAATAGTAAATTTGTCGGTAAAGCGATATGGTATGAATAAATACTTTCTCATTCTCTTCTGTATAATACTGTTTTGGGCAAATGAATCAACCGCTCAAATAAACGCCCACGGTATTCCGTTCCATAAAGTATATACTGAAAATAATTACGGCGACCTCGGACAGGTCTGGGCCATTGAAAAAGGAGCTGACGATATTATGTATTTTGGCTGTAATTACGGCATAAAAACCTATGACGGAGTCAATTGGAAAAGCTACGGAAATGCAAATTCTACAATTATACGCTCATTACAAGCCGACCAAGACGGCAATATCTATTACGGAGCAGAATCTGATTTTGGAATTTTACGTACAGATGAAAAAGGAAATTTAGAATTTTATTCACTCTACCTGAATTATTATAACAATCAAAGCCCCGATTTTAGTTCGGTTTGGAAAACACTTATTGCAGATAATCAAATATTTTTTCAGGCTGCCGAAAAAATATTTTATACCGATCTGCCTTTACGTTTTGATAAAACAGATTCTCTTCTAAACGAAATCAAAGTCATTCAGGCTAAAATAACACCCTTTCACAATTCTTTTGTTGTTGACAATATGTATTTTGTCAGACAATGGGAAAAAGGACTTTGTAAATTTCAAAACGACAGTCTTCTCACAATTCCCGGGGGTAAAGATTTTGGTTTGAAACGTATTTATGTGATGCAACCGTATAACAAATCCGAAATTTTAATCGGTACTCGTAATTCCGGTTTTTTTATATATAGTACGAAAACAAACTTAATAGAACCCTTTAATCTTGGAAATATTAACTTTATAACCGAAAGCGTCTTATACACTTCAACAAAAATTGATTCAGAACATTTCGCACTCGGGACATTTGAAAACGGAGTCATAATAATTAATAATTCCGGCACTATAACACAGATACTAAACAAAAACACTTGCCAAACAGACAATAAAGTGTTATCAATCTTTTATGATGAATCATCAGAAAACTTATGGTATGCCAACACCGGAATTACCAAAGCAAATATTGCCAATTCATTTACCCAATGGACGGAACAATCCGGTATTTCGGGTACTCCTTCCGATGCCATAAGATTCAAAAACAAATTATACGTAAGTACTGACAACGGACTATATCAATTAAATGAGAACAAAGACTCTATTGCTTATTTTACTCGAACGGCATCATTAATAGAAGCTAGAAGGTTTTTGAAATACTCAAAAACTGAAAACGGGGAAGAGCAATTATGGATAAGCAGTAAAGAAGGAATTTTTCAAATTACCGAAAACAATCAATTAAAACAAATAGCCGATATTAAGGCTGCAAGAATACTAACACAATCAACAAAAAATATAAATCAAATATATGTAGGAAGTCCTGACGGATTGAACCTGTTCACGTTCAATAAAGACAAACTGACCGGCGTGCAAAACCACGATCATATAGAAAAACAAATTATCAGTATTCTCGAAACACCCAACCATTTGCTTCTCGGCACATCAAGTTCCGGGGTACTTACTCTAAAAAACTTTGAAGACTCCGCAGTACAAGCTATAGCCTCAACTAACGGACTGCCCTTGGTCGGAAAAGACTTTTTACTACATACCATAAACAACAAAAGCATAATTTCCTGCGGCAAAGGCCTTTTTGAAATTAAGTTTGAAAACGACAGTGCCTTTGCCGCTCCCTTTAACTACTTCGGGAAATTATACGGAAACAGCACCAAAGGCGTATATAAAATAACCGAAACAAAAAACAGCTATTGGTTGTCTGTTTATGAAAATTTAGGCAATAATGTCAATCACAAAATTATTCGAGTTTTCAAGGATGATGAATTATCAAAGGATACAATCTTTGCTGCCATGCTTCCCCGAAAAGCATCTCTGTTTTTTTATAATGACGGCAAATACATCTGGACCGGAAATGAAAAAGGCTTGTTTAAATATAATCCTGAAAAATCAAAAGGAAGTCAAGAATCATTCCACACACTTATAAGAAAAGTCTCTGTTACAAAAGATTCGCTCTTATTTGGCGGTTATAACTTTTCTTCTGTCAATAATCTGAATAACAATCGACATGTGTTGGATTATTTTTATAATGACATTTATTTTGAATTTGCCACCCCATACTATACAAAAGAAGAAAACACTGAATACTGCTTTCGTCTTAAAGGGGATAATTCCAAATGGTCGAGTTGGACAAAAGAGACCAAGCGGAGATTCACCAACCTCCCCGAAGGCGATTACACCTTTGAAGTAAAAGCCAAAAACATTTACAATACCGAAAGCTCAACGGCAAGTTTCTCTTTCAGCATACTGCCGCCCTGGTACCGAACCGTATGGGCGTACATAACATACATAGTCATTGCATCCTTGCTGGTTTGGCTCATTGTAAAACTCTACACCCGAAAGCTGCGCCGAGAAAATGAAATACTTGAAGACAAAGTTCAAGAGCGAACAACAGAGGTCAGAGAAAAAAATGTGCAACTTCAGCAACACAATGAAGAAATTTTAGCTCAACGCGATGAAATAGAAACGCAAAGAGACGAACTTGAAGTTCAGCGAGATCATATTGTAGAGCAACAGGAAAGCATTATGGACAGCATCAGGTATGCCAGCAGAATTCAAAATGCGGTTATGCCTCCGGAAATGTTTTTGAATGATATTTTGGGAGAACATTTCGTCTTGTTCAGACCTCGTGATGTAGTCAGCGGTGATTTTTATTGGGCAACACAAATAGACAATAAAACGGTTATTGTGGCTGCCGACTGCACCGGACACGGTGTCCCGGGTGCATTTATGAGTATGCTGGGTATCAGCTTTTTAAATGAGGTAGTGAATAAAGATCAGAATTTACAGGCCAACGTTATTCTGAATAAACTGAGAGACAATGTAAAGTCTGCCTTGCGCCAAAAAGGAAAGGATGGAGATACCAAAGACGGTATGGACATTGCCCTGTTGATTATTGACAGGGAAAATATGAAAATGCAATTTGCCGGAGCTTATAATCCTCTCTACCTTATTCGAGACGGTGAGGTAATTCGCTATAAGGCCGACCGTATGCCTATAGGAATATACATAAGAGAAAAAGATGAATTCACCAATAACCTTATTGACATACAAAAAGGTGATGCTATGTACATCTTCTCTGATGGCTATGTCGATCAATTTGGCGGTGAGGCCGGAAGAAAATTAAAATCAAAAAAGTTTAAAGAGCTGCTGCTTGATGTTCATCAATCTCCCTTTGAGCAACAGGATAAAGTTTTGAACAAATTTATTGAAAAATGGATGGAGTTTAATCCTGATACAGGTCAACCTTATGAACAAATTGACGATATATTAATCGTTGGCGTCAAAATTTAATTTTTCAAATGAAATAAATACAGAAAATTTTTTAATCTAAACAATAAACAGCGCGCGGCGCCTATTCAAAAACAATCAAATGAGTAATCAAAAAGAAGGTAAACATATCGCTATTGCAGGAAATATAGGATCGGGAAAAACCACATTAACCGAGCTTCTGTCTAAACATTACAAATGGAATGCTCATTATGAAGATGTTGATGACAACCCCTATCTTAACGACTTTTATGAAGATATGCAGCGGTGGTCTTTCAACTTGCAGGTTTATTTTTTAAACAGCCGATTTAATCAAGTTTTGGATATCCGAAATTCGGGAAAAACGGTTATTCAAGATAGAACCATTTATGAAGATGCTTATATTTTTGCCCCAAACCTCCACGATATGGGACTTATGCCCTCCAGAGATTATCGTTCATATAAAAAACTCTTTGGATTAATGAGCTCTTTGGTCAAACCGCCGGATTTGCTCATTTATTTGCGAGCAACGGTTCCCACATTAGTCAATCAAATCCAGAAACGAGGACGAGACTATGAAAACACAATCCGCATTGATTATCTAAAGAAGTTAAATGACCGCTACGAAGGATGGGTTGAAGGCTATGATTTAGGGAAACTTTTAATTATAGATGTTAATAATACCGACTTTAAAGCCAATCCTAAAGATATCAGTGATGTATTTGATAAAATTGATGCGGAACTGCATGGGTTGTTTTAACATTAAATGCGTAATTTCTAAAATCCCATCAATGAGTCCACTCCGAAAACCGGTCAGACGGATATACTTGCAAAATACCCAAAACTAGTCATCTTGTTTTTAGTTAATTAGCATAGCCGTCCGACCGGTGATTTGATAAATTTGACTTTTTGGAGTTGACTCATCAATTCAATTTTAGAGTGTTCTGAAAAGAAAAGGGGAATTCTTCTGTTAATGTAATGACTGCCGCGCGTAGTCTGTATAAATAACTTACCGGACTTTTTTCATTATATTCACAGTTTCAAGAAACTCAACGTCTTTTGAATAAAAGGTGTAAAAATCGACAGCAAATCGCTTTTTAAAAGCCTCAATATCAAGAAATCCGAAGTAGAAGGCTACGGAAATCACTTTAAGAATAATTGTTTTTTCGAAGAGGGAAAGCATTCTTTGAAACAATAATTTTTTTTTTAAAAACCTTAGCTTACTTTTGCGCACCTAAAAATTTAATAATAAGCAGGTAATGGAAAAAATAAAAAATATTGCAATAATAGCTCACGTCGATCATGGTAAAACAACCTTGGTTGACAGAATTTTACATCAAGTCAAACTCTTCAGAGAAAACGAGGCCGTTAATGATCTCATCTTGGACTCTAATGACTTGGAGAGAGAGCGTGGCATTACTATTTTATCCAAGAATGTTTCTGTTCGATATAAAGATGTAAAAATAAATATTATTGACACGCCCGGTCACGCCGATTTCGGTGGAGAGGTTGAGCGTGTACTTGGCATGGCCGACAGCGTATTACTGTTGGTTGATGCTTTTGAAGGGCCAATGCCTCAAACTCGTTTTGTTATGCAAAAAGCCTTGGAACTCAATTTAAAACCCATTGTAGTTATTAATAAAGTGGATAAACCAAATTGTACTCCCGAAGAAATTCAGGAAGATGTTTTTGACCTCATGTTTAGTTTGGATGCCACTGAAGAACAACTTGATTTCCCTACCGTTTACGGTTCCTCTAAAGAAGGGTGGATGTCCGGAGACTGGCAAAAGCCGGAAGAAGACATCAGTTACCTTTTGGATACAATTCTTGACTATGTGCAACCGGAAGCCCCTGAAGAAGGAAACCTGCAAATGAGAGTTTCCTCGCTTGATTACTCCTCCTACTTGGGGAGAATTGCCGTTGGGCGTATAAACAGAGGTTCTATAAAAGCCGGAATGAAAGTTTCCATTGTAAAGCATGATAAATCGGTGGTAAAATCAGAAGTTAAAGAACTCTATCGCTTTGAAGGCCTGGGAAAAGAGAAAGTAAAAACTGAATTATACCCCGGAGAGATTTGTGCCGTGCTTTTGCAGGAAGAGTTTGATATCGGAGACACCATTGCCGATTTTGAAAATCCGGAAGGCCTCAAACCCGTGAATATTGATGAACCCACAATGAGTATGATATTCACAATTAACGATTCCCCGTTTTTTGGCAAAGAGGGCAAATATGTTACCTCTCGCCAAGTAAGATCACGATTATATAAAGAAATTGAAAAAAACTTAGCTCTGCGAGTCAAAGAAACCGGTTCGGCTGATCAGTTTGCCGTTTACGGTCGGGGTATTCTGCATTTATCTATTTTGGCCGAGACGATGCGAAGAGAGGGCTATGAATTTCAGATGGGACAGCCTAAAGTAATCACCAAAGAAATAAACGGAGTTTTATGTGAGCCGGTAGAAGAACTTACGGTGCAGGTTCCGGAACGATTCTCCGGAAAAATTATTGAAATCGTTACCAAGCGGCGCGGCGATATGGAAAATATGGAAACGAAGGCCGACCGTGTGGTTCTTAAATTTACTATTCCGTCTGCAAATCTTATCGGAATACGAAACCCAATGCTTACAAAAACAGAAGGAGAGGCGATTATCGCCCATCAGTTCAAAGCTTTTGAACCGATCTCGAAAGGTATTGAAAACAATAGAAATGGGGCATTAGTTGCTCTGGAAAGCGGAACGTCCATTCCTTATTCCATTGATAAGTTACAAGACAGAGGGAAGTTTTTTATCGATCCGGGAGAAGAAATTTATATGGGACAAATAATCGGAGAACACACCCGCCAAGACGACTTAACGGTGAATGTGGTCAAAACAAAAAAATTGACCAATATGCGTGCTTCAGGTTCTGATGATAAAGTTGGTTTTGCTCCTGCCATAAAAATGTCGTTGGAACAAATGATGGAGTATATCAATGAGGATGAATACGTTGAAGTTACCCCCGAATCATTGCGTTTAAGAAAAATTTTGCTGACAGAAAACGAACGTAAGCAACGAAAAAAACGTTTGGACGAGAAGTAGGCCGTAAGGGCTATTTATAGTTGCTTACGCACTTGTGCAAAAGTCTATTAACGAACGGAAACAAAATAACTTCGCCTACGCTGTCATAATTTATTTCGTATCCGTTCCTAAACGAGAATAAACCACAGAAATCACACAAAACCCTTGTGTTTTTTCTGTGGTTTTTTAAATTTTTGATTTAATATAGTCCGGAAGTCGGGCAGAATATTTATATTTGGTTTTTTAATCTATATTTCAAGCGGTTAATAATTTGACTTTTACAAAAAGTGTATTTGTTGAATGAGTTCAGTTTTAAAAGTTATAAAGTTGAAAGTTTATAATGTTAAAGTACTAAAAATAAGAGTTTTAAATTAATTACAAAATAATTTATAAAACCCTGATAGTTAAGCATATAGTTTATTTTGCTAAAATAAAACATACTTTTTAGACCAGACTCAATATTGTTATATTACTGATAATCAGTAGAGTTATTGCATCATTATACCATTAAATAATTGTATCATTACTTAATTGTTTTTCTATGAAATTCAAACTGTTTTTTCTTCTTTTTTTGATATGCTCCGGAGCTTTTGCTCAAAAACAAAATAATGTCGTCAATACCCCGGATGTTCTTTGGTACGATATAAATCTCAACATTACTGATTTTGACAACCGGACGATTTCCGGTAATACCCAAATCACATTCGTTCCGCGACAGAAAGCCGACATATTCTATTTTGATTTTGAAGGCTTAACGGTTGATTCAGTCACCGTTCCTGAACCAAACATGTTTTCATACTCACAGAAGGCAACAAAAATAGTCCTGATTTCAAAAAATCAAATATCAACCTCCGACACCATCGTCTCCACCGTTTATTATTCCGGAAAACCCATTAAAGACGACGCTTGGGGCGGATTCTTTTTTCAAAGCGGATACGCCTACAATATGGGAGTCGGCATGGCCTCGGTACCGCACAGCTACGGCAGAGTTTGGTATCCGTGTATTGATGATTTTGAGGAAAAAGCCCGGTATAATTTTAATATTACGGTGCAGAAAGGACATACCGCTGTTTGTTCGGGCCATTTTGTCTCAAAGGCTGAAAATTCTGACAGCACCTTAAGCTATCATTGGCAGGCAACCAAAGAAATCCCTGCTTATATTACCTCTGTTGCTGTTGGTGAATATACACGCCTGGAGAAAATGTACCACGGCATAACTAAAAATACCCCAATCGACATATACAGTAAACCGGAATTGTCGGAGAAGATACAAGCTTCGTTTGTAAACCTCGATACTTGTTTGTCTATTTATGAAAACAGCTACGGCCCGTATGTCTGGGACAGAATAGGCTATGTTACGGTTCCGTTTAAAAGCGGAGCAATGGAGCATAACTGCAATATTGCTTACCCGGAGTATGCCGTAGATGGTACGCTTGAAAAAGAAACCCTGATGGCACATGAGCTGTCTCATCACTGGTTCGGAAATTTGGTTACCTGTGCAACGGCCAAAGATATGTGGCTGAATGAGGGATGGGCGAGTTATTCCGAGGCACTGTTTAAAGAGCACAGGTACGGAAAGGAGGCCTACAAAAAATATGTAAGACAGAACCATGAGAAGGTACTTAAATTGACACATCTTTATGACGGAGGCTACCGTGCCGTTTATGGTATTCCGGCCGAAAACACCTACGGAAGTACAGTTTATGATAAAGGGGCTGATGCTGTTCATACCTTACGTTCCTATATGGGAGATTCTTTATTTTTTGCGACATTGAAAACGTATTTGTCGGAGAATGCCTATGGCTCGGTGAGTACGAAGGAATTTCAGCAGTTTTTTACAGAGCATTCCGGTCTTTCATTAGACAATTTCTTTGAGGACTGGATATACAAGAAGGGATTCTCACATTTTTGCGTGAATAATTTTAAAGTGACTAAAGCCAAGGAAAAATTCCATACAAAAGTAACCATAAGACAACAACTTAAAGCCCGTAAGAGTTTTGCCGATTCTGTCCCCGTGGAACTAAGCCTGTTTGACGAAAATCTAAATAGGTTTGAACAAACGGTATATGTTTCCGGAGAAACTGAAACGGTTGTCATTTCCACGGATTTTGAACCGGTAACAGCTTTTGCCGATTTAAACGAGAAACTTTCTGATGCAGCCATAGATCATTATTCTTATACAGCCAATCAACAGGAGTTTGAATTTGTTGAGGAAGGGGTGGATGTAAAATTACTATCCGATATTGATAAGGGTTTAATAAGAGCAAGAAGACACTTTGTGGTTCCGGAGAATATTCCCGACTCCTTAGATTTCGTATTTGAAGGATTTTGGGATATTTCAGGTGTTAATATTGACCGGGCCGACGGACAATTAACTTTCCTGTTGCCTAACTATGAGTTGGACGGTATAAATCTTGGGGAAATCAGTCTTTTGTACAGAAAAACACAAACCGAACCCTGGAGAACAATTGAGGTCGCGAAAGAAATCTCCGGACGACAAGTTGTAAGTTTTACAACAAAATTTCGAGACGGTGAATTTGTTTTAATCGATTAGGTTCTATGAGAGATTCAAATGTATTGTTGAGTAAATCAAAACTGCCGATTCATTTTTTAGCTGTCGGCTTTATTATGCTTCTGGCCGGGATTGCATTTTTAATTAAATTTGAAATACAGGCCCTATTAATCTTACCCGGATTGCTCATTACATTTATTCGTTCAGAATTGATTTTGGATATGCAAAATAATTTATTGATCGATTCCTACTATATTTTTGATTTTTTAATTTACAAGAACAAGTCTGTCGTCAACAAACCGAGTTATATTATTTTATTACCGGTGAAATTACATCAAAGACAATCTGTAGTAACCATTACAAGAGAAGCCCGGGTTACAAAATACAGACTGAATTTTGCATATCCCGCAAAAAAGTATAAAACTATCCATACCGGGGAGAAATTCAAAATAGAAGAAATTTCAAGAACCTGTTCAGCCTATTATAATGTTGAAGTGAAGTGTCTTTAAGTTACTTTATATGCGAATAGCTTAAGATAATGTGTTTTTTGCTACACGAAGCTTAACATTTTGTTAATTAAAATTACTTTACAATCTATTGATCTTATCGGATAATATGGTGATTAAATTGATAACTTTAAAAATACACAGCATTCTAATTTATAGCCGGTAACTAAAAATTTACAATATATTTTAAATATCAGGCTGTTATATGAAAACTTTTGGTGAAAAGATACAGATGTCTAAATATAAGCGTATTGTTGTGTGCGAATAGGCTTGTGGTTAGGCTTTATTCAAAGAGTTCTCATTTAATAGAGAATGCCGGTTAATAAATGGAAATTCCTTAACCGGCATATGGTGATTTACTTAAAAAAAACGGGTAGTCCTATTTTTTTGTAATTAAAGCGTCTTTCATGAGTTGATCTTTTTCTTTAGGGCTGTGAGAAAATGTATTTTTCAGAATGGCTTTTTCCCATTCTCCGTAGAGTGGGTTGGCAAAAACAATAAATTTACTCCCAAAGTTTGTCATATTTTCTTTAGTAATACCTTCTCCGTAGTCCGCTCCTCGGTCTGCAAAATCTTCAGAAAAGTCAGTCAGGTTGTCTCCGAGGTACAATATCACATCATAATTTTTTAGTATATTCTCTCTTCGTTCCGTTTTGTTTGATGTGGTAGTTTTTAGTACTACGGATTCCTCTGAAATTTGCGGGAGCTCAAGTTTTTCTAAATTTTTTATCGTGTAATTTTTGCTTGAGTCTGCTCTGTTAGAAACATAAAATATTTTTACGCCAAGTTTATCAGCCTTGGATAAGAATGCTTTTGCTCCGGGAAGAGCTTCTGCCTTGGCTTCTTTTACCCATTCGTGCCATCGCTTTGGAGAATAATCAAAGGTTTCAATTATCATACGTGCAGTAAACGGACTGTTGTCTATCACCGTTTCATCTAAATCGGTAATGATAGCTTTTGGCTTTGAACTTTCAGATTCAGCAATGTTTTTATTAAGCATCAAACCGGCCAATTTATAGTTTTGCATAAACAGTGCTTTGGCCTCAGCAGATGTTTGATGCCATAAGGCAGCCGCAAGTAAATGATCTTGATTATATATAATTTTCTTTTTGACTGTTTTCTTTTCTACAGTCTTTTTTTGCTCCTTAGTGTTACAGGAAACCGAAATTAACAGGATCGGAATAAGTAATAAGAATAAGTTTTTCATTTTTTAATTTTTTTGTTAAAATTTACGCAAATATAATAATTAAATGAATCACCGGTACGTCTTTGACCTAATATTTTATTGGCTGCATTCACCGGGGGGGAACTGTATGTTTTTTTTGTATTCATTACATACTTCTGTTTGAAAATTGGTTTTATACATAGCTTGAATTAAAAATAGGTTAAAAAAGATAAAAAAAACTGTAACTTTTCTTTATATCTGTTCGTTTAAGAAGTACAAAGCACAAATATTCATCTTTTGAGAGTTAAATGTGGTGAGAAATTGATTAAAAATTTAAATATATTCACCATTTTTACGTAAATTTCGAAAAGATGTAAAAGTATTGTAATTATGACAACAACACAGTTTAATCGTAGTGTGGACAGCTACTCCGATAATCTTTACCGATTCTTATTGAAGAATATTCGTAATGAAGAAAAGGCCAAAGACTTGGTTCAGGATAGTTATGAAAAACTGTGGGTAAATAAGGATAAAGTTCATCCGGAAAAGGTGAAATCTTATTTGTTTACTTTAGGATATCGTACAATGATAGACCGCATAAGACATGAAAAGAAAATTGCTCCCATGCCTGATGAGAATATGCCGGAAGAGTGCTATAAAGATGAATATTCCGGAATACAAGAGCATTTGCATGCAGCAGTTAACCGATTACCGCAAGATCAAAAAGCAGTTGTGATGCTCAGAGATTATGAAGGCTGGTCATACAAAGAAATTGCATCTATTACCGAAATGTCCGAAGCTCAGGTAAAGGTTTATATTTACAGGGCAAGAGTTTTTTTGAAAAAATATATCGGCAAAATTCAGACTTTGATATAGAATAGGGGGCAAAAAGGCATTAAAAGTTATATCCAAAATAGAAACAACAGCAGTCAAATTAAAACTGCCAAAAGATTTGAAAGATGAAAATTAACAAAAATAATTACGAAATTTACATCTTAGACTATATTGAAGGAAAACTTGTCGGAAACTTACTTGAGGAGTTTGAAAAGTTTCTTGACAATAATCCGGATATTCGGGCAGAAGCGGAAGGGGTCAATGAATTATCT
The DNA here is from genome assembly GCA_034659855.1 of Bacteroidota bacterium. Taxonomy (GTDB): domain Bacteria; phylum Bacteroidota; class Bacteroidia; order Bacteroidales; family JAADGE01; genus JAYEIA01. The sequence continues at coordinate 722 of JAYEIA010000252.1, read as the reverse complement.
CTTCGTTCCGAAGAGGTCTTAGGGGATAAAAATGAGTTAAAAACAATTGCCGACCCTAATTTTTACGAAATTCCTGAATTTGATAAACTGGCTGTTTCTCAAATTGAGGGAGATATTACGCAAAGCGGGAAAGATAAATTACAACAACTCCTGGAGAATGATGAAGAACTGATTAATGATATTTCAATTTATAATAAAGTAAAACTATCTGCTGATGACTCTGTAGAGTCAAGTATTAAGGATGAACTTAAGAATATTCCGAAAACCTCAAAAAAGGAGCAAGTTCACAAGTTGGCAGTAGCCAAACTGGACGGCGAATTGTCAAAAGAGGAAAACAGAGAATTGTCATCGGATATTCCGTTGGCGTTTAATGTTGATGTGAAATTATTATCGTATAAAAAGCTACTGTTGAAGCCAAACATGAGCGTGAAATATGAAAATAAGGAGCAGTTAAAACGGAAGCTCAGAATAGAACCTCGAAAATTTACTTATGTTCCCTTATCCATAGCGGCTTCTTTGATAGGACTTTTCTTCTTAATAAATTTTTTAGCCACAAAGCCCGAACCGGTTTATATGAATACCATGGCTGATATTCAGATTCCGGGAAATGTTAAACGTGCTGCTATGGTTAATGTTGAGAGGGATAACGAAAAAAAGACAACGGGTGATATTCATGCAATTCAAACCGCAGAATCAAATCAAACCAAGGTCGAAAATCGCCG
>JAYEIA010000251.1:0-1342 GCA_034659855.1 Bacteroidota bacterium | reverse complement strand
AATTTTAAAAAATATGATATACGATATTCAAAAATCAAGACATAACAAGGCAAATGCACTCGGACGGCAAAAAGCGCCGCTCGTTCCTCGCTCTGCTTTTTGCCGCCGGTGATTTGCAACGTTAGCAGGAAAAATATATGAATTTTCAAAAGCATACTTCTCCTGAAATGGTCGAGCTATTCAATAAAAAACCATATCAAGGGCAATCCCCCGAAAACGCCAAAGTTGTGTTTTTAAGTTCTGACGCGAACTACTCGCCCGAAATTTCTAATCACAGTTTTTTCAACTACATTTTGGAATACCAAAAAGACGGCATCGCATTCTGGAAAAAGTATGATTGTCATCACCCGTTCTTATTATCGAACTATCCATTCAGCAAGAGTATGGCTGGTGTTCCATTCCATAGAAACTTTAGCAAGATAGGTCTCGGCTCAAAACATGCTGAACATGTTTCGTTCTTGGAACTACTCGATATTCCGACAATTGGCAACAAATCGCAAAACAAAAAATTATTTTATGAATTAGTTACCCAGTCTCATCTTGAGTACATTGAAAGACTTATGCTTGGTGGTGGGAATAAATTGTTTTTCGTATCCAACGGGGTGCTGAAAGACATTGTGAAACTGAAAAAAAGCTATCCTGTTTTCCAGTGGCTCGACTTTAAGATACCTACTGAAAAACAATATTCGAAAACAATTAAAAGTAATAAAATCAAGGAAATATATCATTTTTCTTCGTCTCAAATACATGGACAAATAAATGAAATTTCAATTGAAATCAGCGAATGGCTCGAAAAAAACTGCTAACAATAAAATAAACCGGACGGAAAATACGTCTGCTTTTTAATTCGAATAGTTCGGTGGTTCACGCAAGTTCGCGTCGCCGCCGGTTATCACAACCGTTATGTGTAAAAGAGACATTTGAGGCAATCATGGAAAATGGTCAAAAAACATTAATGGAGCTTTTTAATGGGGATAAAGTATTTATTATCCCAAAATACCAAAGAGCTTATGCATGGGGAATAAAGCAATTAGATGAGTTCTTAGATGATATTCATAATCAAACCAAATCATCACATTATTTCTTTGGCACAATTCTTTTTGAAGAAAAAGATGCAATAGATGGCTACGAACAAATAGAAATTGTAGATGGACAGCAACGAATAACGACTTTAGTTATTTTTATGAAATCATTGCTTCATATGGTGAAAAGTGATATTGAAGAAAGAAAATATAAAATTCTTAATAAGAGGTTTATTAAAGATGAATATTTTCATAAATTACAAGCGTTGGATATTGATAATGAGTTTTTTAAAACGTATATCATTGGGGATAATGAGCCA
>JAYEIA010000250.1:0-6895 GCA_034659855.1 Bacteroidota bacterium | reverse complement strand
ATTTACCCAAGGCGTTGCCTTGGGTTGAATTTAGTTGCCCTTTCAGGGCGTTTGTTTCATCTGCACCATCTACCCTCAAGGCATTGCCTTGGGCTGAATTTAATTGCCCTTTCAGGGCGGTTGTTTCTGCTTTTGTCATATCTGCCCAAGGCGTTGCCGTTGGGCTGAGTTTAGTAGCTCTTTTATGACGAAATTTATTCGTCATCAACCGCCGGCTTTTCTTCATTTTCTTTTATTTCGGCCACCACCGCGGCAAGCAGCATAAAAGTAAATAAATACACCGACTCAAACATCCAAACTCTATGGGCATATACCATAGCTATTGTGATAAACACAAACACGGCATATTTCTTTTTCATCATGGCTGAGAACATGACTATCAGTACAATAGAAAAAAACAATCCGATTAATCCGAATTTTGCAATTAGTCCTCTGGGGTCAGACAATGACCCGCCGAACGTATCAAACTTTTTTGTTCCTACCCCAAACCATAATACTTTTTCTTCTTTTATCAATTCTGTATATTTAGCTCTCAGCTTAAGAGGTGCTCTTTTATCTATGGTTGAATGTCGCTCGACGGTAAGAAAAATAATTCTTTCTTTTAATTGTCTCCCTTTTACCAAAGTTATAGAGACAATGGCAACCAGTATAATAAAGTAGGCCTTGGTATTTATTTTTCGCATGATAAAAAAATTGTACCCCTCTATTAATACAAAAATAAGGACAAAAGCCGGCGACAACGTTAATAAACCGGCAATCAACAAAATAGTATTCAGTTTTTTTCCAAGAAACTTATCTATTAATAGGGTTAATCCGATGTAGATTGCAAAGTGACCGGGCTCGGCAAAAGGACCGCAAAGCCTGTGTGTAGGGAATCCGGCTATATTTTTTACCGTATGACTGGAAGAAACCACCAATCCGTAGGCTTTATAAAAATGCCCTCTGCCGGCCTCTTCAGGGATATAACTTGTGTCGGATAATATCCAGTACGGCATTTCAATTTTGAGAATAAATAAAATTAAAACAAGTATTGCATAAGCTGAGAAAAATATCAATAGTATTTTCCAGATTTTAAATATTCGCAACAGCATATCATTTTTCAAAAACAGCAACACGAACAACGGAGAAAACAGTAATATCTTTCCCGGGAGAAACGTATGCCCGAATATAGGTAACGCCATATAAACAGAATAGAGAAATAAAACCAAGAATGCGTAAAAATTCTTTTGTCGGATGACGTATTGTCCTGTTCGCATTACATTGATGGCCAATATTAAAAACAAAACAAAGAATATAATACTCACAGCCGGAATTGACCATAAGAAAAAGGGCAAAGTACTTAAAAATAAGAATATTGCTCCGGTAACGGCAATTACATTATTTCTGTTTATTGTTAGTTTCATTGTTGATTATTATGTATTTGTCAAGCCCGGTCCTAAAAAATATAATTAATACTGTTCAATTTCAGACAAACGGATTAATGCTACTCAATTTAATTATTCAAAAACTTCTTTGTCAGAGGCTCTCCTTTTATTATTTTTTGGGGACTTTTTGTTCCGAGCAACTGTTCATAATACTTAGTTTCTAATCCAATACCGGGTCTCAACGAACGAATATTCTCTTTTGTAAATGCTTCACCCTTATCAATATTCTGCACGGCAAAGAGCGAACGCCTTTTGGCTTTATCTGCTTGTGATACTTGGTAAGTAACTCTGCCGAGTGTTCTTTCGGCTTTTCTGACTTGGTCAACCATTTCTTTAAACTCTTCAGGGTTCATTGAAAAGGATGAATCTGGGCCCTTTAAAGAGCGATCCAATATAAAGTGTTTCTCTATAACTTTTGCTCCTAAGCTCACGGCTACCACCGGCACCGTAAATCCGAGAGTATGATCGGAGACTCCGACTTTTACTTTAAATCGTTGCTTTATATCCGGTATGGTCAATAAATTAGCCTCATCAAGTGTTGACGGATAATGGGAGGTGCATTTCAATAATGTAATATCTTCATTACCGGCAGCCCGGCAGGTTTCAACGGCCAATGCTATATCTTGTTCAGTAGCAACACCGGTTGAAATAATAATCGGTTTTCCTTTTTCGGCCACGTATTTTATTAACGAAATATCATTGATTTCAAAAGAGGCTATTTTATACAACGGAACATCTAAAGTCTCAAGAAAATCAACGCCTTCAAAATCAAAAGGGGATGAAAAAAACGTCATCCCGAGCTCTTCTGTTATTTTTTGCAACCGGGGTTGCCAGTCGTAGGGCATGGCAGCTTTTTGGTATAAATCATACGGCCGAGTTCCTTTCCACAGGCCTTCTTTTTTAGGACCGAAAAATTCATTATCAACATCTAAAGCCAGTGAATCGGCAGTATAGGTTTGTACTTTTACCGCATCGGCTCCGGCGTCTGCCATGGCCTCAATGGTTTTTACCGCCAGGTCAAAATCATTGTTGTGATTTGCTGATAATTCTGCGATGATGAATACGCTGTTATTACTCATAAATTTCGATTATTTTAATTACTTTTCATATCCTCAAGTGCTTCATTCATGCTATATTGAGGTTTCCAATCTAATTGTTTTTTTGCTTTTTCGGTATTCATAAAAACATTGTATCCGCCTTCTTTTTTATCTTTCAAGTATTTGATATTCCCTTCATTCTCAAATGCGGCATTAATGTTTTCTGCAATTTCCTTAACGGCATACCCAATTCCCGAACCAATATTAAATGTTCCGCTCGGAGCATCCGGCTGAACAGATGCGAACAAAGCCTCAACGGCATCTTTGACATACAAAAAATCAATACCTGTTTTGCCTTCTCCCCATATTTCTATCGTCTTTTTTGCTATCGCTCTGTTGACATAGTCGGTGAATACAACACCGGTTTTTTCGCCGGTCCCGAATAATGAAGCCAATCTTAAATTGGTGATTTTTACGGAAGTTTTAGCGGTATAAAAATTTGCCATATTCTCACAAGATAACTTACTAAGTCCGTATACAGTAATTGGATACGGAACTTCATTTTCAGAAAATGGTAAGTTATTGGTCATGGAATAAACGCCTATGGTAGAAGTTTGTGCAATTCTCTTAATACACAATTCTTTGGCTGCTTTAAATATATTTTGTGTGAGAATTATATTGCTGTCAATATACGGCTCAATCAAAAAGGGATCGAGTTGCTTTTGAAATCTTTTCCCGGCCAAGTGTATAACAGCATCAGCTCCTTTGAGCACATTAAGCATGCTGTCGTAACTGTAGTCGGTTTCTTTTTTATTTACTGAATCATCAAATGTTTTATTCAACTTAACAATGTCTCTCCCGAGGGCAGTTACTTTGTCCCCGTTGCCGGACAATCGTTTGACAAGATATTTTCCTATAAAACCGGTTGAACCGGTAACTGTTATATTCATTTTTTTTCTTGATATAATTTATACATTTCATCTACCGCTTCTTCCAATTTCCAATGCGGTTTCCAGCCGGAGGCTTTATAAAATTTTGAAGAGTCCATCTCTAAATGATAACCGCCTTCCTTCTTCGATTTATCAAATATAAATTTATTTTCGTTAAAACAATGTTTGTTTATTGTTGCGGCAATTTCTTTAACCGAATAGGCTGTTCCGGAACCGACATTGTATATTCCGCTGCCAAGCTTTGAACTTATTGCTTTTTCTATGGCAGAAACCGCATCTCTTACATATAGGTAATCAACAGAAGTTATACCTTCGCCCCAAACTTCAATAGTTTTCTTTTGCATGGCAAGTTTCATATATTTTGTAAAAACAACCGTATCTCGTTCTCCAAACCCAAAAAGACGGGCGAGTCGCAAACTCACTATGTTGATATTTCTTTTATGTGAAATATATTCACCCAACTTTTCAGCATAGAGTTTACTGACTCCGTATATTGTAGTCGGCACCGGATTGTCAGACTCCTTAAACGGCAAGTCGTTGGCTCCGGAATATACACTGTTTGACGACATCTGAACCAGTTGTTGAACGCCGGTCTCTTGTGCGGCTATCATTACATTTTCGGTGAGTTGTATATTCACCGGGAAAAAATTGCTGACTCTTAACGGATGATCATCTCGCTGCATAGTTTGTGCCGCTAAGTGAATGACGACATCTATTCCCTTAAAAGCTTCGGACAAACTTTCAGGCGAATAATCACTTTCAAAAACTGAGCCTTCTGATTGAAAGATACTCTTGGCATCTTCCTCAGGCCGAGCAATAACCAATACCTCGTATGATTTCTCCGATAAATAGTCTGTTAAATATTTACCTAAAAAGCCGGTTGCTCCCGTAATTGCTATTTTCATATTCTTTTAGTCTTTTTTTATATAATACCCGACCACCTCCAAACTTCCGTTGATTGGTTGTACTTCTTCTCCTTCGGAATATCTGTATTCGTTAAAAACTTCCTCAGCCGGTACATTCAACGCACTCAAATCAAATGTACTTCCTGTTTTCAGATGATGAAATGCTAAAGTATAATTTGATTTTGAAATTTCTGTATCAATATTTTCTTTTATACGGTTTCCTGTCAAAACATCAATAGTTAGTTTTCGCAAATCATATCCTTTGGCGGTTTTGAGTAAACGCCAAATATGACAGCCGTCTAACCGGGGTGCAACTTCAATTATTTTCGGCCCGTTTTCAGTAACTTTCATCTGAATGTACAACACCGCATTTTCAATTGCCAATTTTGCAATTAAATGTTCAGTTAACTCAACTGCCTCTTGCAAAACATTCGATTTTACGTCTCGCATTGGAATACTGTGGCCTTTGGGCAAACCAAAAAAGCCGGTGTCAAATACTAATCGCTCGGTAAATTCATTAACTATTATTTTCCCGTTTTGCACAATCATATTTGTTGAAATCTCAACACCGGAAAGGAATTCTTCAACAATGGCAGTTTGTGATTTAGATTGAGATAATGCAAAAACAACCGCTTTCTCCAATTCAGATTTATTATCCACTTTCTTAACGCCCCGCTGTCCTTGCGAGTCTGTGGGTTTTACGACACAAGGAAAAATGCCCCACCCTTTCAAATCATCCAATAACTTGACATTGATATATTTAACCGTATTGATGGAGTTATCATTTAAGAATTTACGAAATCTATCTTTATGGTGAAATAAATCAATAATTTCGGATCCCAATAATACCGGCAAATTAAGCATTTCCGAAACTTTTGTTGCGGTACGAATATTGGTATCTGATGACACAGAATATACAATATCTACTTCCAATCGCTTGGCCAATTCGGCTACAGCCTCAATATCGACCGTATTTACCAAATGAAAGAAATTGGCCAATTCAACGCCGGGACCTTCTTTTTTGTAACCGCAGGAATGCACTTCCCAATTGCTGTCTTGTAAGTATTCTATTATATCGGCTTGGCCTGCATTAGTGCCTAATATCAATGCTTTTTTCATAATATAATGTCTAAGATTTTTGATTTTACTCTTTCCGTCCCTCTTCCGTCAACGGCATTAAAACAATTTTCAGACATGGCTTGTAATTTTTCCGGAGATGTAATCAAGTCCTCAATCGTTTCACTTAATCTGTTCTTTTCCAAATTTTCTACATTGCCCAAGTTTATACCGGCTCCAATTTTTGACCAGCCCTCGGCATTAATATTTTGATTATCCGCTATTGTAACTAATACCATCGGAAGTCCTACAGAGGCCGCCTCATAGCTTAAGGTTCCCGGAGCAATTACGGCTAAGTCAGCATTTGCCATAATATGGTGGACCTCAGGACTATTACTGAGTATATTTATATTTGAGTTAAAATTTGCTGCATCCAAAATTTCATTGTACTGTGCGTTTGACTCCGGAACTAATAGTGTAATATTAATAGCACGTTCTGTCAGCGATTTAATATTATTTACAGTTTTCAAAGCGGCTCCCTTATCATCGCCCCCGCCAAAGCATACAAAAATATGTTTTACTGTTTGTCTTATCTTTGCCTTGGTTCTTGCTTTACTAAAAGTTTTATTGACAACAGCATAATTAGGCCCCAACAGCAGTTCGGTTCCGGTATATTCAGTCAATGGTTTATATAATTTTTGTGTAGCTCCGGGGCTGGCATGCAAAACAAAATCAGCATAAAATTTTATTTTTCCGTGCGAATCAAATTGCAGCCATTTGATATTATTTTTTCGTAACCTCAATTGGTACTCTCTGTCGGCATTATAATGATCGACTATTAAAAAAGCATTCAGTTTATTTACTTTTTCAATAAGAGTATCCAACTCATTATCAACATTTGTTTCAAAATCTGCAATAAAATCGGTATGGTAATTACCGAAAGTAAGCTTTTCCTCGATAAAAGTTGTAACCTTTAACGTATTGTCTGTTTTAATGATAAAATTAATTTGAAATTCAGGAATAAATTCTTCAGCCAAGCTTATGCAACGAGACAAGTGTCCCATTCCGTATTTTTCGCCGGCATCCAACCGCACCACCATATGACGAATATTATCCATTGAGTTTGTACTTGAGTTCAGCCATTTTCCAATCATCCAAGGTATCAATGTCTTGAACTTCGTGGTCTTTTAAAATAATTGCTCCCTTTTTATTGCCGGTTAATCCTTTTTCAAATTTGAACCAATAAAATTGACCGGCATCGTGGTATGCAGGTTCCAAATCTTGGGAACGGGTACGCTGATGTTCCGGTTGAAACATTTCAACCAAACCGCCGTCCAGTTTCAGTGCTCTTTGAATGGGATATGAAAAAGCAACCACGGGTTTCACCGAATCTAATTTTTCGGAAATGAGCAAATTAATTCCTTCCTCTAAATATTGAACGGTTAATAAGGGAGATGTAGGCAAAATACAACAAACATTGTCAAAAACTTTACAGGCTTGAATATAAGCATTGGTAACTTAGG
>JAYEIA010000249.1:0-6930 GCA_034659855.1 Bacteroidota bacterium | reverse complement strand
GGAAATATTGGCCAAACAAATGAACAATCTTATCGGCGGTTCTGCTGATTTAAGTCCGTCTAATAAAACAAAAGTTAAGCAGCAAACCCCGTACTCCGCAAAACAGCAATCCGGAAATTATATACATTACGGGGTAAGAGAATTTGCCATGGGCGGCATCATGAACGGCATTGCACTACATGGAAGCCTTGTCCCCTACGGCGGAACCTTCTTTGTGTTTTCAGACTATATGCGACCGGCCATTCGAATGGCTGCACTCATGGGTTTAAGAGTAATTTATGTATTTACCCACGACTCTATCGGCTTGGGCGAAGACGGTTCTACTCATCAACCTGTTGAGCAGATGGCCTCGCTGCGTCTGATTCCGAATTTGGTAAATTTCAGACCCATGGATGCCAATGAAACAGCGATTGCCTGGAAACTGGCTTTGCAACGCACCTCCGGCCCCAGTACATTAGTGCTTACTCGCCAAGGTCTGCCAACCGTTGATCGAAAATCGGGTACCTATGCTTCGGCTGAAAATACGGCTAAAGGCGGATATATACTTACCGAAGACCAAGACTTTGATTCAATAATAATTGCCACCGGTTCTGAAGTAGAAATTGCCTTGACAGCAAAAAAACTCCTCAATAAAGAAGGAAAGAAAGTGAGGGTAGTTTCAATGCCTGCGGTTGAACTTTTTGATGCTCAGGATACAAGCTACCGTAACTCGGTAATTCCCGAAAACTTTGAAAATATTGTTGCCGTTGAAGCCGGCAGTAAAGACGGCTGGTATAAATATACCGGTAAAAAAGGAAAAGTTATCGGAATGGAAAGTTTCGGAGCATCGGCTCCCTATGAGATTTTGTATGAAAAGTTCGGCATCACTGCCGAAAAGGTTGTAGAAGCAGTTAAAGCATTACAGTAGCCGGATCAAACTCGAAGTTGTTTCGGGAAAGTTCAGGTCGGCATCACTCATTTGAGACTGCTAAAAATCCAATATTACAAAACAGTGCCGGCTTGCAAGCCGGCACTGTTATATACGACCAAATAAAAAATCTTTATGAGGTAATTGGAGCAATCATTTTAGCCATAACTATAAATAAAATAGTTTACTCAATGACTGAGTGTCTTAACAATGAGATTTCTCTCAACATTTAAGATAATTTTCGAAGCCGTTTTCACTTTCCGGCAAGCACTGCTTATTTCAAGAAAAGTGTTTCCTTTCCAATTTTATTCCCGTCAGCATAGATATCTACCGTATATGTTCCCTCTAAGAGTTTATCTTCACCGGCATTCCAAAACAGACAAAGCTGAGCTGATTCTCCGGTATAGTTAAACTCGCGTCGTCCTGAAAATGCAATATTATTTCCTTGATAAGGGAATAAACCGGAATCATCATCGATCAAAATCACACCGTCGGGGGCAGCTATTCTCAAATAAAAATAACGCTTGCCGGCATAAGCCAAGTCATTTTCTGCAATATCAAAACAAACTTTAATATCTTTTACCCAACCGGCTCGCTTCGTATCACGTCCCCAGCGGTTCAAAGCCATCGGATTTAGATTATAGACTTTCAATACTGCAGCCTTCTTCACTTGGCTGGTTAAGCTGTCTTTTTCTGTTTGCAGAACTTCTTTTTCTTCAATTTCAGCTTTATATTGTTTTTTAACTTGTATATTCTCGACCGTTAGTTCTTGGTTCATTGTATTCAAGGAGTCAATCTGTCGAATATAGCCCTTCATTATTGAACGCAAAGTTTCGGCTTCAGCCTCCAATTGCTTTATTTTATATCTATCATTGGCCTTAGTTTTCTTTAATTGAGTCATAATGCGCTCAATTTTCTTCTGCTCCATTTCAAGCTGAGCATTTACCTCTTCATTATCGGTTTTTAAATCCTCATATTGTTGCATCATCGCAGTAAGATCTTCTTCAACTTTTGTTTTTTCATCTTTTACAACAACAAGCTCTGATTGTAATTTATCCTGATTTTTTTGTTGCATATAGCGATCATAGACTAACCAACCCAAAGCAATAGTTTCAATAATCAGTAATACAATTATTAACGTGGCGACATTCTTTTGCATAACATTTATATTTTTTACAAAGTTAGGAAAAAAAACTAAAAGTGTATAATACCGTATTGTAAAAATTAAATTAGTAGATTCAGAAACAGTCCAATCAGACATTTACAACTTTCCGGTACAAGTAAAGTTCCTTCAATTCTCTTTTCGAAAATCATTGCATTTGTCGTAAGTTTGCAAAGATCAATAGCGGCATTCTTGTATTTTGTGTTTATGGTTTTAAATGTGCAAATACTTAACTCGTTGCCACTCAAAGCGATACGAGTACTATCATTTAAATGCGCTGAAATTTATGAAAATGAATAACTTTGAAGTATGGTTTGAAGAATTTATAAGCAAGCATAATTTTGACCCGAAATTAAAAAATAAGGTTAATTTTCTGCCATTTAATCAGTATTCAAACTTTCGGAAAAGTAAAAATCAATTTACTGTATTCGAAGACCAATGGATTCAGAGTCCTGAAATTATTATCAGTAAAATAAAATCTATTTATGGATTTTCAGAACGAATTTTTGCACGAAAGTGTCGGGTAAAAAAGATTTATAAATACAAGGCCAAACACTTTCTTAATAAGCATCATATCTATGGCAATGCAAAGTCGAAACACCGCTACGGCTTATTCTTCGACAAACAACTTATTGCCGTGAGCACCTTTGCCGGACAACGAAATTTTCCCAAAGGGCGGTCGGCAGAAATGCTTAGGTTCTGCAATGCGAGCGGACTTATAGTTATCGGCGGGTTTTCAAAATTACTCAAAGCCTACATCCGAGACTACAAACCGGATGATATTATGACCTACGCCGACCCGGATTGGGGAACAGGAAATTCATACAAAAAACGGGGATTTGCAGAGGCCGAAAAAAGAGATGCTATCAACTTTTTTTGTCATAAAAAAACAGGAAAAAGAATACCTGAAAAACATTTCACCGACTATAAGAACATATCACAGTATCAAAAATTAACGAATTCAGGAAGTCTGAAATTTGTACTCAACTTAAATAAATAATATGAAACCGATTATTTTATTAATTCTTTCCCTCTACATATCAAATAGTTGGGCACAAGAGCATAAATCAATACATCAAATTCAATCGGAATACTATTCGCCCTACAACTATCCGAAGGAATCGGACTGGAACGCCTCAGCCCCTCCGACCTATCACCCGAAAAAAAGCGGCAAAGAAAAAATACTGAACAAAATAACCTACGGCTGGAATCCGTACTGGATGGGAACTTCATATTACAACTATGACTATAACTTGCTCTCAGATGTGGCCTATTTCTCATACGAAGTCAATGCTGTTACCGGTGAACCGGATGATATCCATTACTGGAAAACGACTCATATTGTAGATAGTGCTCATCACTACGGTTCTCGCATTCACCTGACAGCCACCCTGTTCAGCAATCACGAAACGTTTTTCGGCAATCCTGCTGCTGTAACCACCATGATTGACAGCATAGTGAGCTTGGTAGCCTACCGCAATGCCGACGGAATAAATATTGACTTTGAAATGGTACCGGGCTCGCAACGAGATGCCCTTACAAATTTTATGCAAGACTTATCGACGGCGTTAGCTGCCTACTCCCCCGATGCACAATTATCCATTGCACTGCCGGCAGTAGATTGGAGCAATTCATTTGATGTATCGGCATTGGCAAGTTATACCGACTATTTTATAATCATGGGCTACGAATATCACTGGAGCGAATCAGCTTATGCAGGGCCGGGAGCACCGAAAAATAACGGAGACCTCTGGTCTGCCATTGATTTGACTCGTTCTGTAAACACTTATTTAGAAAACGAAATTCCGGCAGAACAGTTGGTTTTAGGTCTCCCGTATTACGGAAGAGACTGGCCGGTGTCGGGAAATGTGGTACCGGCTCTTAATGAAGGTACGGGAAATTCTATAATCTACAGCGATATTATTATCAATTTCTCCGGAAATGAAAAACAATGGGACTCCCACTCCTCATCGAGTTATTATGCTTATACAGACGGAAGCCAACACCGGCAATGTTGGTTTAATGATGCTGAATCGTTGGGCTTGATTTATGACATGGTGAAGATGAAGAACATTGGAGGTATTGGTATTTGGGCTTTGGGTTACGACGGAGCCAATGACGAACTGTGGAACTTGCTGGACGAAAAATTCACCCATACGGCAAATATCAGAGAATCCGGACAATTTAGTGATATGGGCGGTCCTGAAGGTAATTATTTTGATAATGAATCGTATGAATTTACAATACATCCGCCGGAAGCCGAAACCATCTATTTGCAATTTGAATACAGCGAAATAGAGCAAGGATACGATACCCTTTTCATATACAACGGCATAGCCGATGATGAGCATCTGCTGGCAGAGTTAACCGGAAATAATTCACCCGGACAACTCACCGTGCCGGGGAACAAAGCTCTTTTTTATTTCAAATCGGACGGAGCAACTACTGATGAAGGCTGGGTTCTGGAATGGAGAACGAATAATACTATTCATGTACCCCTCGTTAATGAAGAAAGGCAACCAAATATTAAAGTTTTCCCCAACCCGTTCAGCAATGAATTAAGTTTCGAAATCCGGACAGCCAAAAAAGAAACTGTTAATATAAGAATTACAAACTCCAAAGGACAACCGGTTTACGAAAAATCGGAACAGCTTTTCCCCGGCCAACAAACTTATAATCTCAATTTTATGAAACACAGTCTGCCCGATGGTTTATATATTATGGAACTCATTTCAGGTAAGGAGCAAATATCAAAGAAATCGATAAAAATTTGCAAGGAAACTAAGTTTTAGAATAGCCGCCTGCTCAGCATATGCCAGTGTCATGTCAAGCATGAACTTTCGCACCAAGCATTGCTCTTTTTCCTTTTTGAGAACTTTAAAAAAGACTCACGTAGCTATGGCTATGCTCACTTTTTGTAAGTCCATAAAAAAAATAGCGGCAACTTACCCGAAATTTCATACTTGACATGACACCAATGCCACAATATAGCGACACGGCATAGCCAGCCCTACCCTGCCCGTATCTTAGAGTTGTTGTGCAAATAAAGAAACCGGCAATCAGGGTTTATACCGCTCCAACCAATGACACCGAAGAGATGGTATCTCCCATTCCGACCAAAGTTACCGGTTTGTCTATAATAATGGAAGGTACAGCAATTAAATCAAATGTATCGGCTTCAAAAATCCCCGTTTCAGACAGTTGGTTGTCGCCAAATTCCTTACTGATATAGTCAGACAAATTATGAAGTTCGCCCAAACTGATATCCGATACTTTTTCATCTTTTGCCGAAAGTAAGGCGTCATAATCATCCACAGCTCCCGTTGAGGCTTTAGAGGCAGCAATTACAGCCGCCAGCTGCATACCTTCACGATTTTGCCGAGGTGTTACAACAAAGCCTTTGCGCTGAATGGTTACATAAAGTCCGAACATATGCAATTGCATTCTTGAAGCTTTCACCGTATCCATCAATACCAGCATACCCCGAAACAAGTTGGACGCTGATGTATTCTTTTCACAAACTTCGGCCAAATTATCCTCACCCAAGACTTCAAGAATCTCTATTAATTCTCGTTCATTAAATCCCAGACTGTCTGCGTGGTTTCCCAAAGTATTCACTAATTTTTTACGAATAACTAAATCCTGAGTAGATGCGACTTCGAAATGCAAAATATGGTCGGATGCTTTCTGTTGCCACTGCTTGATGTGTTCCAACGATTCATCAATACGTTCAATCCCTGACTTTCCGTTTGGTAAATTTTCCGGCAACATCTGATAACCTGATAAAATAATATGTTCAAAATTTACGTCTCCGTTTTTGAGGGCATTATCAAAATGCTTATCAATGGCCAACTGCAAATTTAAAGGATCATAGGTGGCTATAAACCGGTTGGCCTTAGGGCAAGTCATCAGTTCTTCGCCGATTTTACAGCTATCTCCCTTGTCAAATTCAATGATAAAATGTATAAGCGGCACATCCTCTGTTCTTACAATATTACGAGCTTTGACCGGTTTTCCCGAAACATTGAAACTCTGTAAATTTTCCAAATTGTGAAATAATAATGCCTGCTCTTTGGGCAGCGAAGCACAATGAGCATATACTGAATCTATTCCGCAAACCCCCATAAGGTTAGCCACAATACCGCCTTGTCCGCCCATTTGCATTTTATCGTAACCAATATACTTATCTATTTCCTGAAAAGTTTCCTCTTTTTCAATAAGCCATTCTTCGGCCATACCGCCTCGAAAACATCGAATAAAACCGCGCAATACATCCTCAAAATTATGTATTTCCTTTTGGCCCTCTCGGAGAAGAATGTCAGAAGAAATTCCTAATTTTTCAATCAATTGTTCAATATCATTTCCCGATATTTTTTTAACTGCATCTATATTTGCATTAAAAGCACTGACCAAGCCTTTGGTTTCAGCCATTTTTTTAAGTTGTCGGGGAGCCGTTTGGTAATGTTTGAACCACGTTTCTTTCAGGGATTTTGAAGCCATAATTATTGTTTGTTAATTTTTGAGCAAAGTTAATGAAGTTCAACGAAAAAAAGCCATAATATTTGTTATACGATTGCACAATAATACTACACCTTCTCGGCTAATAAACTCGGTTGCTTAATACCTTAAATCCGCAAGTCAAGCATTAAGTGCCTGAATAACAGCCGGGTAAAAACACCCGGCTGGTGCAGTCTGCACATTACAGATGTTTTCACCTACAAGCGATTACTAAAAGACTTGCGGATTTAAGGTAATACTCTTCTGAATTATTCTTTCTAAAGATTTAAATCTTATCAGCAATTTTACGAATATCCGTTTAAACATAGGCTATAACTTAGAATAGAAGTGTTTTTTTGAATAT
>JAYEIA010000248.1:0-1360 GCA_034659855.1 Bacteroidota bacterium | reverse complement strand
TGTATTTATATATGCCGATGATTCAGAATATAAAACAAAATCTGAATTATATATTTCAGAGAATGAATGAGTTCAGTTTAAAAAGTTATAAAGTTGAAAGTTTATAATAAACGACTTATATAAATGCAGTTACAAACAATTTACCCTGCCACATTACATTCTATATCTGCACCTGTGTGGTGTTTTCACCACACAGGATCTATCCGGATACAAATTCCTGTCAGGTGAAAACACCATAGCCGTCAAGTTAAAACGTCCTTTTAAACTATAGCCAAAATAACTTATAAAACTCTAATAATTAAGTATATAGCTTGTTTTGCTAAAAAAACATTTTTTTTAGACCGGACTCATGAATAAATTTTGATAAAATTAAGAAATGCAGACTTTGTCTGTTTTAATATTTATTTTGGACAAATATAAACAAATTGTCAGTGTAAATCAGTAAGTTACACCTATATTTGCACAATTATATCACACTGTGTGATAATTTATTAAAACATAACTCGTATGTTTGCAAAGTTAATAAAAATAATAAAACAGACGAAGTCTGAAATGAAGAGAAAGTATCTTTATTTAATTTCGACAATAACTATACTAATTGGCTGTACCGGCGATAAACATTTGATTGAATATGAACCAATCGGAATTTTTTCGTCCGAATATACGCTTGAAACCGGTGCTCCGAGACAAGGGGTTTTAAAACCCGAGAGTAAAGGCATAATTATACTGGACAGTATATATACCGAAAGTTTGGCTTGGCTTAATGAATTTGAATATATATGGGTAATCTCTCATTTTCATGAATCCAAAGGGTGGGAAAGTATTGTAAATCCTCCTGAGAGTGAGCATAAATTCGGACTGTTTGCAACCCGTTCGCCGCGTCGGCCGAATCCTATAGGTTTGTCTTTAATCAAAATGGATACAATAATTAAGAATAAGATTTATGTGAGAGGGATAGACCTTTTTGATAAAACTCCGATACTGGATATAAAACCGTTTTTGCCTTCTGTTGATTATGTTATCAGCGAAAAAAATATGATTGCCGAAATCTATTTAGGACATCATGATGAGGATTTTTTGACTGACAGTTTGGTGAAAGAATTTGTTTTGGGCGAAGAAGATAATGAGCCGGACAGTATAAAATAGCTTTTAGGAATACAGACGAAAAAGTTCCGATCAGTATTTTACTGATGTTTCGCAGGAAATATTAGAGTCGTATATTGCGGCCTGCATCTGTCAGGTGTTTTCTCCATAGCCGTCAAGTTAAGATATAAACAACATATATTCAGTTTGTTAGAGCAATATTTTTTTACTTTCGGAGGTTGAGCGAAGTCGAAACCGATCTCATAAAACAGCAAAA
>JAYEIA010000247.1:0-26248 GCA_034659855.1 Bacteroidota bacterium | reverse complement strand
ATAAGATTGAAGATTACAAGCCCTTTAAGGATGCCGTTAAAATCCACAGTTGGGGCTTGTACAGTGAATCGTTGTCAAAGATGAGTTTTAATGTGTACAGCAGTAACTTGCTCAATACGGTTTGGGCTACGGCGGGGGCTTCCTATGATATTAATGAAAAAACTTTCGGAGCCAATACCCACTGGCAATTTTCAAAGTATCTTCCGGTTATAAAATTATCCGGTTCCTACAACCAACGTTATATAAACGATACCGATAATAACTATACCGACCGATGGAACGAAACATCCACCGGTATTTCATTCGGTATTCCTTTTAGATTAAGAACCGGAACGTGGTTTGAGAAACTTGAACCGGAGGTCGGAATAAGTTATAAATTCCTATCCGGAAACGGCAGTTTTGCCGTTAATAATTACACGCTGAATTATTATATCCTCAGACGACAAGCCCACAGAAATATTTATCCGAAATGGGGCACGGTGCTAAGAACTGAATACCGACATTTACCATTTTCGGATGACTATAGAGCTTTTCAATTTTCGGCTATAGGGAAACAATATTTGCCGGGATTTTTTGCCAACCATTCCATTACATTGAGCGGTGCATATGAACAACAGGAAGAGCCGGAAAACAGCAGAGCCGATTATTATTGGTTTGCCTCCCCGGTCTATTTTACTCGAGGATATGATGCACAAATCTTTTCAGAAATGTATAAATTATCCGGCGAATATCATTTGCCCTTGTGGTATCCGGATTTGGCGGCCGGTTCAATAATTTATTTTAAACGCCTGCGTGCCTCACTCTTTTACGACTACCAAAATTTAAAGACCCTCAACGGAACATCCGCCGACTATTCATCGGCCGGAATTGAACTGTATTTAAAATTTGATATTTTTAATTTGGAACAAGATTTTGAAATCGGCGGAAGAGCCTCCTACCTTCCGGGAAATCAAGAGATGGTTTATGAATTTATTATGGCAGGTTTGCCTTTTAGTTTTTAACCCGAATTATTCAGGTTAAATTTATTAATTTTGTGAACAATCAACCCCTCAGAAACAATAAACAATGCCGGAAATTACAAGCTACAAAACCATAAATAGAAAATCTGAAGGTTATTTTAAAGATCGTGGAAGTAAGTTTTATTCTTTTGCTTTTCCGGTTGAAACCGAGGAAGAGACAGAGAAGCACAGAGAAAAATTACGCAAAGAATATCACGATGCGCGCCACCATGTGTATGCCTTTCGTTTGGGAATTGACGGAAAAACTTTTCGTGCTTCTGATGACGGAGAACCCTCCAATTCATCAGGACCACCGGTTTTAGGACAAATAAAATCAGACGAACTCACCAACATTCTTATAGTGGTTGTACGCTATTTCGGAGGAACAAAACTCGGGATTCCCGGACTCATCAACGCCTATAAGACTGCAGCAAAGGAGGCGATTAAAAACACAAAAATTGTTACGAAAGCCATAAAAGCCAAATTCAAATTTTCATATGATTATGCTTTTACAAATTCCATGATGAGTTTTGTGCATGCCGAAGACATTCAAATTCTTGACCAAAACTTTGAGGCCTCTTGCGAAATGTTTGTCGCTGTGCCGCTTAATCAAGCAAAAAAAATTACTGCTAAATTGGACAATACCAAGGGCATTGCCTATGAAAGTCTTGGAGAAGTGATTCTATAAGGCTTACCGCCAAATTTAATGTTCACGCCGTACGTGGATAAATCCCTCAAACTTTTGCGGATCGTCTTTTGAAAGAAGTATATAAAAATATACCCCCTCGTCCCTACCCTCTGCCGACCAGTCATTACAATAATTTTCAGAATAGTAAACTCGATTGCCCCAGCGAGAAAAAATACTCAACTGCCAGGGGCCGTTTTCAATTCCTTTTATGGAAAAGAAATCGTTTATGCCGTCATTATTCGGAGTTATAATATTAGGAATGTAAATATCGCCGCAGTACTCGAAATCAACTGAAACGGAATCGGTGAACGTACCGCAGACATTGGTAATCTCTACGGAGTAGGTTCCGGAAGAATAGACCGAAAGCTGAGCATCCGTACTTTCATCAGACCAGAGATATTCAGAATCCGGAAATTCTGCTGTCAAGAGGTAGGGGGTATCTTCACAAACAGTCGTATCCATGCCCAAATCAACAATAGGTATGGTTAACATTGTTAA
This sequence comes from Bacteroidota bacterium, assembly GCA_034659855.1. Classification (GTDB taxonomy): domain Bacteria; phylum Bacteroidota; class Bacteroidia; order Bacteroidales; family JAADGE01; genus JAYEIA01. The sequence goes on along the minus strand of JAYEIA010000247.1, from coordinate 24,064 downwards.
TGTAACCGTATCAAATGCAATGCATCCGTCTCCGTTGGTCAGCGTGAGCGCATAGTATCCTGAAGCTTCCGGATACAATACATTCTCACCGGCACCGTCAGACCATTCAAAGCTGCATGTATCGCAGTCGGTAACAGGCTCTATAAAAAAATTGGATTGTTCGCAAAAAACCGTATCAGCACCAAGCTGCAAACCCGGAGCAGCGGAAAGAATGACCTGAACGGTATCTGAATGTTTACAGCCTGTATAATCGTTGGTAACCGTCAAACGGTAGTCGCCCGATTCTGTGGCATGATATATCGCATCGGTCGTGCCGTCTTGCCAGAGGTAAGACAAGTTTTCGCCCTGAGCATCCATAATATATTCAGGTTCATCGCATAAAACCGTATCGACCCCTAAATCAACAGTTTCTGCATAACTAACAGTAATCCAATCAGAAATAACTGTTTCAATTCCCGAGTTCCATAAAGAAACTTGTATCTGAAAATCTCCGGTATCGGTATAAATATGCGTGGGTTCAACCAATTGGCTGTAATTCAATATCCCTGAATCAATATCTCCGAAATCCCAAAAAACAGAATCAACTCCGGTGGTATCTGCCAAATAGAATTGCGTTTCGGTGCCGTAGCAATCCGGAACAGCATAAAAATCCGGAGGTAAAAATAATGAAGAAATAAAATTGGGCAGTCCTTTTCTTGCTTGGCCTCCGTTCAAAAAAATTCCGTCGGAAATATAGTCGCAATTTGCCGCCGCTTTATTGGGGGCTCGAATAATTCCCAGATATTGTGCATCGTCCACGCTGCAATATATTTTTCCGTCTGTGGCCGTTTGCATGGTTCCGGTATAGTGTTCTTCTTCAGCAATTAAAGTCAATGAATTGATTATATCGGACGGTGTACCTGCATTTACATCGACACTGTATAACTTCGTGTCGGCGGAGATGTACAATTTTGACCCATCGGGAGAAAACTCCGTTCCGTAAACGCCGTATCCGCCAAAATTAATTGTAACCGGATTGCTGACAATGCCTGTTACCGGGTCGAAGTCAAACAATTCGGCAAGAGATGAGCGCAGCATCGCTAATGCCAATTTATTGCCTTGCGGATTTAATTTCATGGTTCCGATAGAGTTGATAATAATGTTTGGCATGATTTGGGTGTGTGGTGTGCCGACATCACTGAGAACAGGTGTATCATGAAAACCGTCGGTGTCAATTTCGTAGGCTCTGAACCGGTTATTTCCCCATTCGTGGGCAATAACCCAATAGGCCGACTCATTTGCTTTTTTGACCGCCGTAATTTTTTCCGATACGGAATCGAACAGCAATAAATTTTTTTCGGTAACGGCACCCAGACCGTTGTTTAGGGTCATGTCCACTTTTGATAAACGCAAACCGTCAGTTACCGTCTCATTATCGACCAGTTGTAAATCATCTACGGTAAAAAGAAATATTTGATTGGTATTGCCGGGTTGCGGTACGGCCAGTATGGTTTGTGCCGTAGAAGAATCTCCCATAAGCCCGGTGCCGTTATCCATAATTTGATGCTCTGAATTCCAAACCGTTACTCCGTCTGAATAAAAGCACAGATTACCCAAGGAATCACTCCAAGAGGTGCAACCCTCAAAGGTATTGATTTCACCATTTGTCAGAGGTTCGGGCAAGCCGGCAGAAAAATCCAAACCCGCATATCGGCCAAAATACCAAGCAGAAGATTCTTTCTGTGCCGAACTTTTCAGCACTGCAATTAAAAGTATAATTATAAAAACTGTCGGCAACAGCTTGCGGTTATTAAAATAATTCATATCAAATAATTCTGCGGATAGACTTTAAATGGTTTAATGATTTAATGATATAATGGTGCAATACCTTGCTATTCAATAAATACACTCTTTGTAAAACTCGAATTATTAACCGTTTAAAGTATAAATCAAGATTATCACTACAGACTTCGTCTGCTTTGATATTTATTTTTGGACAATTTTAAACAAATCATCAATGTAAATCAGCAAGTTACACCTGAATTCGCACAATTATATCACATAACATCATAACTCATTAAAACACAACCATATAGATAATCAAAAATAATAAAACAGACGAAGTCTGCATTTTCTACTAAGGTTGAAAAAAATAAAAATAAGGTTTTTTTAAGAAAAGTGTGAAGTTTTTTTATTATTTATGAAACATACCCTTAAAAATAGAAATTACTCAAAGCTTATGGTAAAATATTAAATTTTCCATATCTTGCACAATCAAAACCAAAATCATATGAAGTCCATTTATATTAGTTTAATCATTATTTTCAGTTCATTTTATATTTCTACGGCTCAATCGAAAGATGAAAAAAAATGTCAGAAATACTATGAGAATAAGAAATTTGAAAAATGTATTGATTATTCAAAAAAACATCTTAAAAAAGACCGCAGTCAAATCCGCTTATATTATCTTCAGGGCTTATCTCTGTATGCCTTGTACCAACGAGATCAAAATGAAAAGCAACTCTATAAAGCATTAAAAGCTGTAAACAAAGGGAAAAGCCGTGATGATAAACACATCGTATATTCAGAGTTTAAAGACCATTGGCCCGGCATTCAAAAAGAGACAAAAATTTTTGCTGAGAAGTTGCATAAGAGCGATTCTTTAGATTCTAGAAAATATTTCTTATTACTGGTTGAGGTTTTTCAGGATACAACTGACGGCTACAGAGAATTTTATGTCGAAGATGATCGTCCCGACAAGGATATTATCAAACAAATGAAGGCCGGCAAACTCAACCAAAAAGACAACCGGGGACGCAAACAAGGGGAATGGAAAAAAGTTTATTCCAACGGAATTACAGCATACACAGCAACATTCAAAGATAATAAGCCGCAGGGGGTAATCAAAAGATACCATACCAACGGAAGACTTATGGCTGAACTTACATTTGACCACACCGGCACATTTGCTTCGGCAAAACTGTATAATAAAAAAGAAGAGCTTGTGTCCAAAGGATTTTATAAAAATCAAAAAAAAGACAGTTTGTGGAAATACTACAAAAATGACTTTTTAATTCAAACCGAGCATTTTACAAGGGGTAAACTCAACGGAAAGCGAATAGCTTATTATCCTGACGGCACAATATACGATGAAAGAGAAATGGCAGATGATAAAGAGAACGGCATTTGGAAAAAATATCATCCCAACGGCAAGGCCATGCTGAAAGCTGTTGTAAAAAACAATGTACTTGCCGGCACATTCTTGAGATATTATTATACAGGAGCCATAGAAGTCAAGGGACAATATAAGAATGACATAAAAGTGGGGACTTGGGAATACTACAACGAAAAGGGTGTGAAGAACAGCATGGACTTTAAAGACGGTGTGGCAGAAAATGCCGAAGAAATTGAAAAGAAAAAGTCTGATGAATATGAAAAGCAAATCAGAAACCGACTAAAGGATCCTGAAAACTTCAGAAATAATCCGAACGGCTACTTAAAAGGCAATTAATCCCAAACTGTATGTTTAAAATATTATTCAAAAAAATTTCAACAACTCCTGTCATCCCTGTTTTTCTGATTTTAAGTACGATCGTATTTTCATCTTGTTCTACGGAATTAAAGATATTATCTGTTGACAAGATAATAAGCACCGAAGATGTGCTGATTTACAATTTACCGAAAACCTCCATAGTGGTAACTGCCGAAGCAGAAAAAATAATAAATCGGCGCGGCCCGTTTGCCGATTATGCCGAACTGTATTTTCAGTCCAACACTAATGTCAAAGAGAATACAACGGAGTATCGGTTAAAATCAATACGTGTGGAAACCGTTCCACTACCCGACCCCAACCACTACTACGGAATTGTTAATGGCGATAAATTTTCGGTCGCCCAAAGATTAATCTTGACTCCTGAGCTATTCCTGATTGGTATAAACACAGCCGAAGAATATGAATTTAAACCGGAAAAGCACGTCATACATATAGCCGACGAAACCAACAAAAAGCCTGAATATGCAGACCTTTCCGTAAACTCTGTACTGGAAACTGTTTATGATACCGTATGGACTGAAGTGTATAAAGATTCTGTATTTCAAAAAATACCGCAGATATATCGCCGAAAACAATTCAAGTCGCCGAAAACGCAAGCCAAAGACCTGGCCAATCAAATTTTCAAATTACGAGATGATCGTCTTGCCCTGCTTAAAGGGGTTACAGATGCCAACAATTTTCCGGACGGGGCAGCTGTTCAGCTCATGTTGCAAGAACTTAATCGCTATGAGCGACAATACATGACCATGTTTACCGGACAAAAAACCAAGCACATAAAAACGTATCGATTTATATATACTCCCGAAGATACCGTAAAAAATGAAACCGTAGAGTTGTTCAAATTTTCGAAAAAGTACGGCATACTTCCACCCAATGTCAATGCGGGAGAGCCGGTAAAATTGGTTCTCAAGAAAGAAGAAGAAGACCTGAGGGCTCTTTCTGATTTAATGACTTACAAAAAACGGAACACCGGAAAAAAACCGACTTCCACCGGATTGGTGTACAGAATTCCGGCAATAGTATCTATAAATATGAAATACAAAGAAAAAATTCATTTCAACAGAAATTTTAAGATAGCTCAATTGGGAGTCCTGAATCGAATTCCGGTTCAAATTGCCGGAGATCCGAATACAGAAATTATTTTCTATCCTGAATTAGGCAGTCTTAAAAAAATATCTTCTAAAGGCATTAAATAACTTTTATCACTCGCAACTGTTATTTTTTAATAAGATTCTTTAAGCAAAGTGGTTACCGGGGTTTAAATGCTACTAAAATATGAGAATATGATTTGCAACTTCTGTAAGCCTCTCATTCCAAAATATTTAACTATTTTTTCAAGAAAAATTAAAAAAAAACTTTATAATAAAATATATTTTTTTGCAACCTTTTTGCAATTAGTTCGTAATAGAATAACTGACCGGTAAGGAGTCTGTATAATTCTGTATGGAATTTGTGCTGACAGACTCCCCCGGTCTTTTTCTATATCATTAATAATATTGTCCTTCAATAATAAAAATACCGGTTAAATAATTTTAAAATTTTTCTTTTCGGTTATTTTTTCACAATAATCACAGCGCAAAGCAAGCTCCTCAGTATTCAATACCGTAAATCGAGTATTCATTTTCTCGTGGTTTGTAATACACTTTGGATTCACACATTTGGCCAAGCCTTCAATTTTTTCGGGCGTAGATATTTTTTTCTTTTCCCTGACCTGATAGTTCTCAATAACATTGATGACAGCATCTTCGGTAATAAGAGCAATTCGTTTTAAATCTTCTTCCTCAAGATATATATCCCAAATTTTGATAAGCCCTTTACTGCCCAGTTTTTTGCTTTCCATATTTGTTCCAAAAGTTATCGGCTTGTTAATATGATCCAAACCCAAAACCCGAAGTACAGTAAATAATTGATTAGCAGGTATATGGTCTATCACTGTACCATTTTTAATTGCACTGACATGTAGTTTTTTCTTTTCACTCATAGTTGTAGTTTTTAACCCGAATAATTCGGGAATGAATAATAACACCAACGAAATCGTCTGTATATTAACCTATTGATTGTTTCTCTGCAAAAAAAATGATAGCCGAATTTGAGCTGGTTTATTTTTAAAATTTATCGTTACAATATCAATTCAATCAACATTTTAGACTGCTTTCTATTGAAAATTTATGAATAATTGAGATTAATATAAGACAAACGACTTTTTTGATATTTCTTTACAAGCACTTATCACCGGACTTTGCCTAATTATTTGTTTTCGGGCTGTAGTCCGAGAATATCCGCAATAATTGCCTGCCGTGTATAAACCCCGTTCTTGGCTTGTTGAAAATAATAAGCTTGTTTGGTATCATCCACATCCTCATTTATTTCATGCAAACGCGGCAGGGGGTGCAAAATCTTTAAATTATCCTTGGTATGCTTTAACATACTTTTCTCCAGTATGTAATTATCTTTTGTTTTCTCATATTCAATTTGATCGGAAAACCGTTCCTTTTGCACGCGAGTCATATAGATTATATCTGCATTACTCAAATCATCCGGAAATTGATTATACTCCCGGTAGTTGATATTGTTCTCCTCCATAAACATACGGTACTCAACCGGAATTCTGAGTTTTGAATGAGAAACAAAATAAAAATTGGTATTGAACTTCGACATGGCAATAAGAAGGGAATGTACAGTTCTTCCGTATTTCAAATCACCCACCAAAAATAAATTCAAATTTTCCAGCGTTCCTTGAGTTTTATAAATTGAGTAAAGATCCAGCATGGTTTGAGTCGGGTGCTGATTAGCTCCGTCGCCGGCATTAATTACCGGGACATCAGAAACCTCCACAGCATATTTTGCGCTTCCCTCCAGCGGATGCCTCATAATAATAAGGTCGGTATAATTTGCTACTGTTCGAATGGTGTCTTTCAGGCTCTCTCCCTTACTCACACTGGACGATCCGGAATCCGTAAAACCGACAATTCGTCCGCTGAGTTTGTTCACTGCACTCTCAAAGCTCAACCGTGTTCTGGTTGAAGGCTCAAAGAACAAACTCGCAATAACTTTGTCCTCTAAAATTCGCTGTTGCGGTTTTTCTTCAAACTTTTCAGCCAATTTTATTATTTCAAGAATGTGTGCCTTGGAATAATCTTTTACAGATACTAAACTTTTGTTTTCCATAGAATTGATGATTTAAATAATCGTGTTTCTGACCTAATTTACCGGTATTCCAAAAATATATTTTTAAGTTATAACCTATTTTGAGTCCGGTCTAAAAAGTATGTTTTATTTGGCAAAACAAGTTATGTGCTTGATTATAGGAGTTTTATAAATTATTTTACAATTAACTTAAAACTCTTATTTTTAGCACTTTAACTTTATAAACTTTCAACTTTATAACTTTTTAAACTAAACTCTATTTTTATTCAAAAAAAAAGCCTGTCGGATAAACCGGCAGGCTTTTAATTAATGTCCTTTTTGAAAGACTATAATTGTATTTTTTCTATTCTGATTCATATCTTGGTCAAAGGTAAATCATTTTTTACTAAAATAGTTACGAAAACAAAGGATAATCTCAAATATTTTTTATCAGAGCTTTGTACAATTCAATAGAATCTTGAATATCACTGACCTTTATTTTCTCAATGGGTTTATGAGCATCTTTAATCGGAGGCCCTACAAAGCACCAATCAACCGGAACAGCAGTTGTTTGTATGGCTGTACCATCGCTCCCGCCAAACCGCTCCACCTCTATTTGGCGATTCAGTCCTGACTTGTTTGCAATGCTTCGTATTTTATCAATGTACCGTTTTCTGGGAATGCCCCGATCTCTTAATGAAATTACCGGACCATTGCCGTGTTTAACATATTCCGAAACCCAAGCCGTATCAAGAATTAGGGCTTGATTAATCGAAAATTCATCATAAATATATTTTGCACAAAACTGAGCCCCACCGGAGTTTTGTTCCTCATAAGTGGTAAAGGCAATAACAAAGTCATCCCCTTGTTCAGCAAGTTTGAGTGCAATATACAAGCCTACACGGTTGTCTAAATAGGGCGATTCTATGATATCGTCGGTTTGTCGAAATAAAGATTGATGCACCAAAACAGTCCCGGGTTCAAGTGTTCGGTCAAATTCACAAAAAATTTTATCCTCTTTCCCTTTTTTCAATATGGTCTTTATCTCACCCAAATGGTCGGCTCCGGTCAAAGTAGTCCCTTCGGCAATATGTGGTGATCCGATAGGCACAATTTCATTATTATATCTAACGGTGTAGCCAATAATATCCTGGTGAGCATAAACGGCCACTTTGGGAGACTTTCCAACTTTAACAATCAAATTATCTTGATATTTGTCTCCATAAAAAAGTTCTGCTTTTCCTTTGAAGAAATCATTTTTTTCGAAGTAATCGACCAAAAAATCTCTCATTCGATATTCCTCTCCGGTAACCGAGGGAATTTTCAACAAGTCTTTAAGTATATTCATCGTCTTACCACTACCATTGTTGCTCCGTATCCGTACTCAGCAAAAGAGGCATCCTGATACAAGCAAGTTTTATATTTCCTTTGCAATTCTCTTCTCAAATCGTGCTTCAATCTGCCGCTGCCAACCCCGTGAATAAATACAATCCGTTTTACTTCTTTCCCTTTAAGGGCGTTGTCCATTTCTTCACGAAATTTATCCAACTGGTATTCGCGTTTATCATTATCAGTCAGTCCGGTTTCGTCATCAATTAACTCATGAATATGCAAATCAACTTCTTTGTAAGACTTCTTTTTCTCGTCTTTATGCTTTTTGATTGCACGCTCGGCTTTTGCCGGAGCTTTTTCTCGTTTTATTTTTTCGGCAAATGATTTATTGTCTAATTTTTCTAAGGCCTCATTCATCGGGTTCTTTTCCAGAATAGGCACAATCAATGCCAACTCATCAAAAAAGTCGTTGGGCTTGTAGGCTCCGGCCTTAAATAGTTTAGAAGCTTTTATTTTTAAATCTTTGACTAAGGGAGCTTGCAGTTTAAATTTCTTTTGATCAAAAAACAGGCATTGAAACAACATCTGAAAATCATCACTAATAGTATTTCGAGGTATCTCGGTTAAAAAGAACTTTATATTTGGCTCCAATTCTCCTCTAAACAATTCAAAATCACCATTATAAAGGTAGTTTAAATTATATTGTAAAAAATAATTGCTGTCATTGATCAGATAAACATCAAAGCCTTTTGAGGTGGGTGCGTCCTGATTTTGAGGCACAAAAGCCATATAAATATTCACATCCGAACTGTCGGAATAAAAAATATCCGGATTTTCCTCAATCTTAACTTCCTGCACATCTTTTTCTTGGGGTTCTTCCGTAAATTTATTTTGACCGAGATCCGGGCTCCATGCCTTTTTCAATATCAGCTCAGAAAGCAATACCGGAATTTCAAATCCGTCTTCATTTTCTACTAAAGCTGTTTCATTATCTACTAATTTTGTAATTATTCCTCCGCCTGTTTCATTCAAGAAGGAAACTTTATCTTTGACTTTTAGTCCCATGTCTATTTTATTTTTTGCAAAGGTAAAGAAATAATTGAAATTTGCAGATTCAAACCCTTGAGAATTGTGATATGAAATTTGAGAATATCAGAGTAGATGATTACGATTATAATTTATCGGATGATAAAATTGCAAAGTATCCGGCCGCAGAACGAGACGGCTCAAAGCTACTCACATACATTAACGGAAATATAAAAGCACAAAAATTTAAAAATATTGCAGAATTTCTGCAGCCGGGAGACCTCATGGTTTTTAATGAAACCAAAGTTATTAAGGCTCGAATGAATTTCAAAAAACAAACCGGAGCAAAAATCGAGGTCTTTTGTCTTGAACCCGGTCAACCGGCAGATTATGAGAGAGCATTTAGTGCAGGAAGCGGAGCAGAATGGAAATGTACCGTCGGTAATTTAAAGAAATGGAAAAAGAACCGAATATATACAACCGCCGATATAAATGGCCATGCGCTTACAATATATGCCGAAAAAGTAAAGAATGTGGATAACACGCAGTTTGTTCGCTTCTTATGGGAGGATGATTCTGTTACTTTCGGTGATATTTTGGGGGCAGCGGGAAAAACACCTATCCCGCCCTATCTTAACAGGCACAGCGAAGACTCCGACACCGAACGTTACCAGACCGTGTATTCAAAAAATAAAGGCTCGGTAGCAGCCCCCACTGCCGGATTGCATTTTACTCCCGAAATTATGCAGAAATTGACCAAAAAAAATATCAAGTCTGCTTTTGTAAACCTGCATGTTGGCGCCGGAACGTTTAAACCGGTCAAAAGTGAAACGGCTGCCGGACACACCATGCATTCTGAGCAAATCTCGATTTCAACAGCTACTATAACTGAAATATCAGAAAACTTGGGTCATATTACTGCGGTTGGTACAACCTCGGTTCGTACACTGGAAAGTTTATATTGGACCGGAGTTAAAATTATTACCGGAGCAATGAATAAACTCGACTTTCTAAAGCAAAATGAAATTACTCAATTGCCGCAAGACATTGAAACCAAAACGGCTGTAGATGCATTAATAACTTACATGAAAACGAATAAAACCGAGCGATTTGAGTTCTCAACTCAAATTTTTATTATCCCGGGATATAAGTTTCGCATAATTTCCAAATTGATTACAAACTTTCATATGCCTAAAAGCACTTTACTTATGCTAATTTCAGCTTTTATCGGCAAAGACCATAAAAGAGTATATGACTTTGCTCTTGAAAACAATTTCAGATTTCTCAGCTACGGAGACAGTTCCCTGCTCATTCCCTAACACAACGAATATAAAAATTTAACATATAAGAAATGAATTCCAAAGCCGATAAACTAAAAGCATTTGAACGCATACTCACAATAATGGATGAATTGCGTGCCGGTTGCCCGTGGGATGCAAAACAAACCAATGAAAGCCTGCGACCGCTCACCATTGAAGAGACCTATGAATTGGCAGAAGCCATAATGGAAAATAACTCCCAAGAGATAAAAAAAGAACTGGGCGATTTATTTTTGCACATTATATTTTACGCAAAAATCGGTTCTGAAAAAAATGAGTTTGATATGGCTGATGTCATTAACAGCTTAGCCGAGAAACTCATCAGAAGACATCCGCATGTATACGGAGATACAAAAATTCAAAACACCGACGAAATAAAGAACAACTGGGAGCAAATTAAACTCAAAGAAAAGGACGGAAATAAAAGCATTCTCGGCGGTATTCCGAACAGCCTGCCGGCTTTGGTAAAAGCTGTAAGAGTTCAGGAGAAAGCAAGGGGAGCCGGCTTCGACTGGGACGTCAAAGAACAAGTTTGGGATAAAGTAAAAGAAGAAATTGCAGAGTTTGAAGAAGCCGTTTCAAACCAAGACCAAACAGAAAAAGAAGCGGAATTCGGCGACATTATGTTTTCATTAATCAATGCCGCTCGCCTCTATGACATCAACCCGGAAAATGCTTTGGAGCGTACCAATAAAAAATTCATTTCAAGATTTAATTTTCTGGAAACCAAAGCTAAAGCGATGAACAAATCGTTGCCGGATATGAGCTTAAATGAAATGGAAGAAATATGGAATGAAGCTAAAACCACGGAATCATAAGGTTGTTGTTCTACAAGACACAGAACGCTACTGCTGTTCATTGCTCACTCTATTGTATTTATGTCCTAACAAAAGTGAAAAATTCCAATATAAGTATGCTGTAAATAACTTTTTTATAGTAGTTTGCAATTTTTTACAGAAATCAGTTATTCATTTACACCTATTCAATATATAAAAAATGAAAACGACAAAAGTTAAATTTAATAAATTAAGTAAACAAGATTTTCCCAAAAAGCTGAGAGAGCGGGTAAATCTATATTTTGAAGATAATAATATAACCAAAAAGGCAAATTTAAGCATGAAACTAAAAACAGTTCTTATGCTTCTCTTATACTTTGTACCCTATGGCCTCATGATTGCCGGAGTCATAACCTCAGCTTGGGGGGTACTTGCACTTTGGGGCATAATGGGATTTGGCATGTCGGGCATTGGGCTGTCTATTATGCACGATGCCAACCACGGCGCCTATTCCGATAATAAAAGAGTCAACCGAGTACTGGGGTTTTTATTAAATTTTGCCGGCGGCTATCACAAAAATTGGAAGATTCAGCACAATGTGTTACACCATGCGTACACCAACATCGAAGGTTGGGATGAAGATATTGAAAACCCGGTCATGCGTTTCTCTCCTTTTCAGAAAATAAAACCGATGCATAAATTTTAAATAATATATGCTCCCCTTTTCTACGGAATCATGAGCTTGTATTGGTATATTGCTAAAGATTTTTTACAGCTTTTCCGTTATAATAAAAACAATCTGCTGTCAAGTCAAAAGCTGACATTCAAAAAAGCTCTTCTTGAAATTATAGTTCATAAAACCTGGTACACCATACTTATATTAGTTATTCCCCTGCTTACCGCTTCGGTTTCTCCATGGTTGATAGTAGCAGGATTCTTATTAATGCATTTTATTACCGGACTTTTACTGGCTTTAATATTTCAACCGGCACATGTGGTCAATGAAACGGCTTTTTATAAACCTGAAAAAACGCTGGAAAATAATCCGGTAGTGCATCAATTGAAAACTACAGCAAATTTTGCAACAAACAGTCGGGTTTTTTCCTGGCTTATCGGCGGGTTGAATTTTCAAATTGAACATCGTTTATTTCCGGCTATTTGTCATGTCCACTATAGAAAACTTTCCCAAATTGTAAAAAAACAGCCGAAGAGTTTGATATACCCTACCACAACAACAAAACATTTGCAACGGCCCTTAAAAGTCATTTCTCGATACTGCACAAATTGGGCACCGGCAAATATGATCGAATGTCAATTTAAGAAAGTATTCCTAATAAAAAGACCTGCCCCATATTCTGTTGCAGGTCTTTTTTTATCCTTATTTTGTGCATAGCACATCTTTTCATCGAACAGATCGCAAATAGTCTGTATTTCTTTCAAATAAAATTATTAGTTAAAATCCAAAGAATAAACCGAATCCACCGACTACTAAAGCATAAATCATATTGATTATTTTTACGGCAAGAAATCCTTTTTTTGATTCAGCAAGCATGGGCAACATTCCATGACCATCCTGCGAAATTGAACTTGCTAAAAAAATACTGAATGGAATAGTGCCGGCGGCAAAAAGCGTAACGAAAACCAGATGTGGGCCGGATTCAGGAATGATACCAATTAAAACAGCAATGAGCAGTATTACGAACATATTATTTGAAATCCAATCTTCCACATCGATATAAAGCGTTAAAAAGTGCATAACCAACAAAACACCAAATACCCATAAAAAAATTCTTGGTAAGTGAGTTTTAACAATATGGTTCCAAATATGTTCTTTCAGAAAATGATTAGGGACGGTAATTGTTATAAATAAAGCAAAAGCAAAAGTTATCATCAGGGTAACTTTAACCCACATTTCAGCTTTGCCGGAAAGTACTCCTGTTGCCAATCCGGTCATAAGAGCTAATATGCCAACGGCAACCGATATACGTTGAAGCGAAGGATGAAACAGATTTGACCAAAATATGTTTTTTTGAAAGCATTTACATTGCTCCTCATTATGTAATTCCAAATTATTCCCTGATAATTTATCCAACAGGCTTTTGGGGTGATAAAATTTATCGGTAAGATAACCGGCCAAAATCCCTACAGTCAAAAGGATTACAGTAATTATTGCCGCTTGTTTGGGGAACATGGCAAACATTACAAAAGCCTCATCGCCACTGGTGGCAATCATAGTAGTTACCAATGCACCAAACGAAACCAATTGGTGCGAAAAAAGGGCAACCATGGTGAATGCACCCAAGCAACCGGGCAACGCGCCCAAAACTCCTGCAATAAGATATTGTTTCCATTTGTTTCCGGTAAGATGTTTTTGCCAAACTCCTTTTGATTGAACATTGATGTATTCAATCATTACCATCATGATAAATACAAATCCGGTTATCATGACGGATTTTAAAAATAGTTTAAATATTTCTTCCATTTCCTTTTTGTGCTTTAATTCCCAATGGTTCAGTAAAAACACCACTTCCAATACCGATTTCAATCACACCTTCGGCCTGTAGTGTTTTTTTAACAGCTTCTATTTGCGATAAAAACGCAAAACGATTTGCTGTAAACCAATTATCGTATTCATTGGTGTATTTTTGAAAAGCCTCTATTTTTGGCATAATTCTGCTATTCTAATGGGTACTACCCTTATTCTATTGATTAAAATTTATATTATACAAAACACTGTTTAAATATAGTTGTAAATGTGGTTTAAATGTAGTTTAAATATTGTTTTTTTTGCTTGATGCAATATAGTTGCTCATTTTTACAGCCGTTTTTTTTCCTTTTTCGAAATATTTTCAACTTCTTAAATACAACATATTAACTACATATAAACTATATTAAACTACATGTGAACTACGTTAAACTACATATAAACAAATTGCAAGTTATCATTAAATTCGCGGCAGAACTTTTTAATGCAAAACAAATCCTGTAAATTACATTCCCTTCCATGCAGACGCTTCAAGTTGTAAGAATTTTTGTTTTTCCTCTTCTGTCATAATCACCACCTGATAATCAAATTCTGCACCCAAATTTGTTACAGGAATTTTGATTGAATTAATTAACTGTTCGCCAATAGGAATATTGGGAAATGGAAAAGCAAATGTAACTTCTGCTTTTTGATCGGTTACTTTTAACTCTTTGACCATACCTAATGCTGTCAGGCTTAAATCAATAGCAGGATGCATCACACTGTCAATTGTATCTTCAATTTGTTCTTTTAAAATAGTATTCATATTAATTCATTTTTAAAAAGTTATTGATAATTTGAGTTAATTTTTCTTCCCGGACCATTTGGTATTTTATTGTGCTGTTATCTACATCCCTTTTCATGTGTTTACCAATGGCGGCCACCAATAGGATATCAACATCTGTAAGCAATTCAATAATTTGCACATGTGAATGTTCTATTTCTTCATCGTGTTCATCCATGAGGTTTTTTCTGTACTCAAAACTGACTATCTTATGGTCAGTAATGTCATACACCACAAAGCCTTTGCTTTGTCCGGTTCTTTTAGTAATCGTTTCTTTATTATCGGAAGGAATTGCTACTTTCATAATCTGTTTTTTTGGTTATACCCTTATTTCTATTGATTAAATATTTATATTATACAAAACACTGTTTAAATATAGTTATACTTTGAATGGTTCAATTATTTAATGATATAATGATACAATACCTTGCTATTCAACAAATATACTCTTTATAAAAGTCAAATTATTAACCGTTTTGAAGTATATAAATGTGGTTGAAATATTGCTTTTTTTGATTGATGCAACTGATACTGCTGCTCTATTTATTTGCTGTACAAGAGCATACTTTTCATATGAGGAAAAAGAACTGCTTAATTTATAAATATCCTTTACCAACTCTTTTTGAAAACTCATAAGTTTCTAATTTCTGAAAACTAAAATACAACATATAAACTGCGTTAAACTATATTTCAACTACATATAAACAAATTGCGAGCTATCATTAAATTCGTGGTAGAACCTGTTTTTTTTTTGTGGTTATCAAAATTTATTTTTCTGTTTTTACTGCTTTTAATAAGCGAACGTAATTTTTCAGATATAAATTCTCATTAAAATTATCGAACCCGGCTTCTCTCAGTATTGCTTTCCAATTGCGTTCAATGTAATCAAAAGCATATTTACATTCTACCTTTTTAAATATAAACCGATGAAGGACAGGCATTTTTGCCATATCAAATTCGGCGAAATCGAGGATGTAAAATATTCCGCCCGGTTTTAAATGGGTGAGTGCATTTTTGATTACAGTACTTCGGATTTCATGCGGAAAACCGTGAATGACAAAGCTGATAAAAACAATGTCGAATTGTTTATTCAAATCGAATAGTTGATCGATACGTTGATTTGCAAAACTGATATTCGACTGTCCTTTAAATTTTTTTATGAATTGGGTTTCCATATGTTCCGAGATGTCAAGCCCGGTAATCCGGCCGGTTTCGCCAATATATTTTGCCATTAAAGAAAGGTTTCTGCCGGTGCCGCATCCCAAGTCTAAAATGGAGTTACCCGGTTGAATATCCATTTGTTTTATGGCTTTTTTTATAAAACCGCGATACAAACCAAACGACATGGTATTCATTATTTTGTCGTAGTTTTTTGCGACAAATCCGTTGAGTTCAACGCCGGAATCGGGATAAATTTTTTCAGTCATAATTAATTATTTTTATGGTTCAGCTTATAAAAAACGCCCCGTTCAAGATTTTGTGTTATGATTTTTCCTTCTTTTTCTAAAGTTCCGAGATACTTGTTAATTTCATTGACATGAATACCCAATAGCCGATGCAAGTCGTCGAGGGTACATGGTCTTCGTGCAATGGTTTCCAATATCGCTGATTCCACATCGCTGCGGTAGGATGAAATGTTTGTCCGCTGCAATTGACTTGCAATGATTTCCGCATTGTCGAATCCCCAAAAATCAATAATGTGCAGCAATTCTTCTTTTGTTAAGGGGATTAATCCACCCTCCATGCCCGGGCGGTCTAAAGTGTTGAGCTGTACTCTGTCGGGTTTTATTTTTAAGATGGCCTCTTTCAACTTTATTAATTCGTCTTCGGAATCATTATAACCCTTTAAAAATAGAACTTCCAACCAAATTTTACCTTCGTATTCTTTTCGTAAATCAACCATTCCTTGTATGTAATCCTGAATTAAAATTCCGGGAGCAGGACGATTTATTTTTTCAAAAACCTCTTCTCCGGCAGCGTCCAAAGAAGGTAAAATAACATCTGCTTTTAGTAATTCATCTCTTAGCTTTTTATTGAACAGAAGTGTTCCGTTTGTCAACACAGCCGTTTTTACTTCGGGATAATTTTCTTTGACAAAATTCAGCACTTCGCCAATTCTACTATTAAGTGTTGGTTCGCCCGATCCTGAAAAAGTGATGTAATCAATTTTAGGATTGTCTTTCATAAAATCTTTAAGTTCAGCTGTCACTTTATCGTATTTTACGTATTCAAGCCTGTCGGTAGTTAGTTTGGTGGTTTTGCCTACTTCGCAATACACACAATCCAATGAACATACTTTTTTAGGAATTAAATCAATCCCGAGCGACATTCCCAATCTGCGTGAAGGCACGGGGCCAAAAAGATGTTTATACATAGTTTTTGTTTATTTTAAGTTTTTATTTATTTGTCCGTCAGGCATTAAGTTATCCGGATGATAAATACCCGCTTCTTCTTTTTGATAGCGGATACATTTTTCCCAATTCCCGTGACAATACAGTTTTATCCATGAATCATCAATTTCACCTTGTTCCCGATAAAATTTCATGGGACAAACCGGAAACCATTTGCATTGTTTTTGAATAGCATCAATCATATAAAAGTCTTGTTTTTTCATCACAAAGGGTAGGTGCAATAAGTTTCTGCCATTCTTTGGTTTCCCATGTTTTTAGTTTCTGATGCGTTATCAGGTATTTTTGTGGGATGGGATGTGTGCCAACAACTACCGGTATTTTATATTTTTCCTCAATAAACTGTTTAAAGTGAGTTATATAAGGGCATGGTGGATAGCCTACTACAAAACCGGTGGCGAGGTGAATAACTTCAACGCCGTTTTTTTTCATTTCTGCGGGAGCATATTCAATGTTACCGCCCGGACAGCCGCCACATGTAGTATAAGCTACCGGTTCTAAATTTGTGTCATCATCATACTTGCTAAATGCTCCTTCGTGGTTTTTCATGGCACGAAAGCATTTCCCGCCGGCACAATTTCGATAGCGGTCGCAAATAATTATTCCTATTTTCTTCGATTTTTCCATTTTATTTTAAATATAAATATTTCTTAAAAACTTAATCATTGTACGCTTCTTCTTTAATTTCAAAACAGTTTCCTGATTTATCCCAAATAAATAAAAGATTTGGTTTGTTGTCTCTTTGAATATTTTTGACTTTATAATCTTTATTTATGCACCGGTTTATTAATTCTTCCCGATTAGTTATTTCAAGGCAAATATGAGCTACATCTTTATTTATTTTTGTAGGCAAAACAAACAATTCAAAGGCGACCTGCTCGTTTTTGCAAAAATAAGCCGGTACGCTTTTATTGATTTCAAAAATAGAATTACTCAATTTTGTCGGTAATTCAAATTGATATTCAAGATGAAATCCAAGTATGTTTTGATAAAAATCAGTTATTTCGTCAACTGTAATAATATTTAAAGCAATATGGTTTAATTTTATTTTCATGTTCTGTGTTTTTTTATCCTAATGCAATATCAAGCACCATCATTACTGCAAAACCTATCATTGCACCAATTGTTGAAAAATCTGTCTCGTATCCTCTTTGCGATTCAGGTATTAATTCTTCGACAACAACAAATATCATTGCCCCTGCTGCAAATGAAAGAGCATAAGGTAATATTGAAGTAATTATTATTACTAAAAAGGCTCCTGAAACTGCAGCAATTGGTTCAACTATACCTGACAATTGTCCATAATTAAATGCTTTTAATCGAGATAAACCTTCTCTTCGCAAAGGAACAGAAACTGCTGTTCCTTCGGGAAAATTTTGTAATCCGATACCAATAGTAAGAGCAATGGCTCCTGCCAGTGTCCCAATTTCAGGACTGTTTACTAAAGCTCCAAAAGCCACCCCCACAGCTAAACCTTCCGGAATATTATGTAGGGTTATTGCCAGAACAAGTAATATACTTCGTTGCCATGGAGTTTTTATTCCTTCAGCCTTACTATCAGGTAAGCCTAAATGTAAATGAGGAAGTATTTTATCTACTAATAATAAAAATGCCCCTCCCGTCAAAAACCCTATGGCTGCCGGTAACCATTTAATAGCTCCCTGTTCCTCCGACATTTCAATTGCCGGCAACAACAAAGACCAAACACTGGCGGCAATCATTATTCCCGCAGCAAAACCAAGCATTAAGTTTAATGCTTTGGGTTTAATTTCTTTAAAGAAAAAAACCATTGCAGCACCTAAAGCTGTTATACTCCAAGTAAATAAGCCTGCCAAAAGAGCTAATAATACAGGGTTATATTCAAGTAAATATTCAAAATTCATAGTCTCTGTTTTTCACCTTTTGACTTGCTCCGGATTTTATACTGAATTTTATTTATGCAATAGTTATATCGTCAGACAGATATACATCCTGAATTGTGTGAAGAATTTTTATACCTTCGTCCATTGGTTTTTGGAAAACTTTTCTGCCGGAGATTAAACCCATTCCGCCTGCTCTTTTATTAATCACTGCTGTTTTTATAATCTCTTGTAAATCATTCTTACCGGAAGATGCTCCGCCGGAATTAATTAAACCTGCTCTTCCCATATAGCAGTTCATTAGTTGATAACGTGTCAAGTCAATAGGATGTTTTGTGGTTAATTCGGTATAAACTTTTTCATTTGTTCTTCCAAAATCAATCGCCTTGTATCCGCCATTATTAGCCGGTTGTTTTTGTTTGATAATATCGGCTTCAATTGTAACACCAAGATGATTTGCCTGTCCTGTTAAATCAGCGGAGAGATGATAATCCGCCTCTTTTGTTTTAAAGGAGGAATTTCGTAAATAAGCCCATAAAACAGTTACGAGTCCGAGTTTATGAGCATATTTAAAAATCTTTGAGATTTCTTGTATTTGTCTGTCACTTTCTTCCGATCCGAAAAAGATTGTGGCACCGATACCTGCAGCTCCCAGATTGAAAGCTTGATCTACATCCGCAAATAATATTTGATCGTAATGTTCAGGATAGGTTAATAATTCATTATGATTGAGCTTAACAATGAAAGGTATTTGGGGTGCATATTTTCGAGCGACCGAACCAAGTACGCCAAGTGTAGAAACTACCGCATTACATCCGCCGTTGATAGCTAACTTAACAATATTACCCGGATCAAAATACAGCGGATTAGGAGCAAATGATGCCCCCGCACTATGTTCAACTCCTTGATCTACGGGAAGTATTGAAAGATAGCCCGTTTTACTGAGACGACCGTGATTATAGATAGATTGCAAATTGCGTAAAACAGGAATCGATCGGTCTGTTTGACTTACAACTTCGTCGATAAAATTCGGGTTGGGCAAATGCAGATTTTCTTTTGAAACGATACACTTGTGTTGAAGAAGTTCTTCGCCTTCATCTCCTAAAATTTTGTTGATTTCTGTTATCATGATTAGTTCTCCTTTTTTATTTGTTTATATTTTTTGCTTTACCTTGATTTTTGACCGAACCCATGGCTTTATTAATCATTTCTTGATCTCCGAGATAGCCTTTTGATATAACACTTAATTCTTCATCTAATTCATAGACTAAAGGAACTCCTGTAGGAATATTTACTTTTAGTATTTCATCATCAGATAAATTTTCCAGATACTTAACCAAAGCTCTTAAACTATTACCATGTGCTACAATCAGCACTTTTTTATTATTTAGGATATCCGGTTTTATGGTGGTATTCCAGTAAGGTAAAAATCGTTCTACCGTATCTTTTAGACATTCAGTTGCGGGTAAAAGGTTCTTGTCAATATTGTTGTATTTATTCTCGTTATTTGGATGCCTTTTATCGTCAATATCTAATTCCGGCGGTCTTACATCATAACTTCTTCGCCATTTTAAAACTTGTTCTTCGCCTTGTTCTCGGGATGTTTCGGCTTTGTTTAAGCCTTGTAAAGCTCCATAACTTTTTTCATTTAATCGCCATGAGCGAAATATCGGAATCCAAGCTAAATCCATTTCATCCAACACATTCCATAATGTGTGTATGGCTCGTTTTAACACAGAAGTGTAAACTACATCGAAAGTGTATCCTTCGTTTTTCAGTAATTCCCCTGCACTTTTTGCTTCTTCAATTCCTTTTGTGGTCAAATCAACATCTGTCCAGCCTGTAAATCTGTTCTCTTTATTCCATTGACTTTCACCGTGTCTTAATAGTACTAATTTCATATTTTTAGTTTTATTAGTATTAAATCAATTATTATATTTAATGGTATATCGGTTAAGAGTTTCAATTTTATGCATTGTCACATATTTTTCTAATGTTTTTTTTGGTTTATACAATTTGTCTGTAATATAACCGGTCAGTATTCCAGCAATAAAAATAATTACAGTTAATAACATAGCCTTTTTAGGAAACATTACAAACATTACAAAAGCCTCATCTCTACTTGTAGCAATGCATTGTGGGAACTAACATTCCAAAAGACTGCAATCTGTGCGAAAACATGGCAACCATTGTAAATGCTCCAAGGCAACCCGGGATTGCTCCAAAATGCCGGCAATCGGATATTGGCACCATTTATTTTCTGTAAAGCTTTTTGCCACAAACCTTTTGATTGTATATTTATATATGAGTGCAGTTTAAAAAGGTTAAAATTTGAAAGCCTGTAAAGTTAATTACTTGATATTCAGCAAATTATATAAAATCAGTATGTTTTAATAACTATTTGAATATTAGACAAATAACACTTTAAACTTTAAAACTTTATATTTTTTATACTGAACTCATATATTCAATAACCAACATCGTAATAAACACAAATTTAGTAATCATGATGGAATGTAAAAATATTTTATAAACAGTTTCCATAATTTAAACTTTTTAATAAGAAAATTCTTTATTTACAATTTTTTATCTTTTTCGGGTAATTTATAACCATTTTTCTCTAATGATTTCCCAAAAACAAGACTAGCGACAATAACAAGAGGAATAGAAACAATAATACGAATAACACTAAAATTCCAACCCAAAAATGTTGATTCAAAAAGAATCATTGGAATACGTCCTATTCCGACAGCTCCAAGAAATGTAAGAACAATCGTGAGTCGAGCCCCTTTTTTGTAAAGAGAATATGCAATAGGAAAACTCGGCAGAATGCCTCCTGCCATTGGAGCAGCCAGTAGAAATACCCAAAAATAACTTTTAAAACCTCCTTTTGAACCTAAATGTTTTATTATAATTTCACGTTTTACCCAAACATCGAAAAGACCAATTAAAATAAAAATAGGGGGTAATATTTTTATCATTTGTAATGAGAACTTCCCAAAGTTTTTCCCTATTATAATACCGGACCGAAATTCACTAAGAAATGAAATTCCAATAAAAATAAGAAATAACACAAATAAAACCAGCACTATATTAAATTGCTTAAGACTCTTCATATTAACGTCCCCTCTACTAATGAAAAAACTAAAGCTATAAGTAAAGCAATAATTAAACTTATACAATTTCTTAGTATTGCAAATTTTTTACCAAAATAGGTTTTCTCTACAGGAAAAGAAAGCACACCTACCAACATAAGAGATGAAGAGAATGCTGCAATTACGCTATAAGAAATGCCTTCATCTACAAGTATTCCACTTTTGGCAGGAATTTCAATTTCTATAAATATTAATCCATTATTATTGATGATTCCGGCTACTTTATCTGCTTCTCTTGCTTTTATGTTACCGGTGGCAACTCCTCCTAATGCAATTGTTTTTGGAACAAATCGCCTTAAAATAATGGAATTAGCAAAAACAGGTGTTTTTATTAATTTTGGAGCTATACTGTTGGTTACTTTATTTACTTATTTTTTCGGAACATATATTTTTGATATAGATATAAGCAGTATGCCGAGTTGGGCTATTCAGTAAGCAGTTTTTTCAGTCGGCAGTTTTTAGTCTGCAGTTTTGGCTGCCCACGTAAAATTGGATAAAATAGGAACACGGATAACACGGATTATACTGATTAACACGGATTTTATCTTGCTTATTTTCAGCCTTGTCTAAACTTACGGGGGTAGCCGCAGTTTTCACTCGTCAGTAAGCAATAAAAAGACTGAAGACTGTTTATTTATTTATCATCTTCCAATCTTGTACTAAATCACTATTTTGACAGCAGTTTAGTATAAGTTTACAACTTAAATAAAAAATAATTACAAGTTTGTAACTTGCTTAAATAAATATTGATACGATGATTAATAGTCATCGTATCAATTAAAATTATACATATTTTATTCAATAACTAATTTTATATTTTTTATTTCGTTTTTATTAGTTATCTCTACAATATAAATACCCTTAGAAAAATTGCTTAAATTAATACTCATATTATTTCTAATATTATCATAAGATAAAATTTCTTTTCCAGAAATATCAATTATTTTAACTGTATTATCTATATTGTTATTTAATTTGATATTAATAATATTTGCAGTCGGGTTGGGATAAATTGTTATATTATCGGCAACATTTTGATTAATATTTACATGTTCGGCTGTTGTAAAATTAACAGGATTGTCAGTATTTGTAATTGTTAGATACAATTCTGATTCCGTATTTCCTGTGTATTCGCAAACCATAACTCTATATTCAGTTTCGGGAGTTAATCCAGTTATAAGTAAATCGCTATGCGTATCTTCATTAAAAACACAAAACCAACCGTCAATTTCGTCGCCGGTGCCAAATTCTGTATTTGCAATATAGCTTGTATTATCTACGGGTAAAACTTCCCCTGTATTATCTTCAATAATAAAAACAACTCTTTTGTCTCCATTACCATCGTCCCAATTAATAACCGCAGAGTTTTCAAGAATATCTGAGACTACAATATTTAGAGCTTGTTCGGTAGGGGCAGGTGCTTGATTAAAAAACCAAACAACCTTATTGTCATTAGAAGAAGCAGCTAAAACATCATCTGTTCCATTGTTATCAAAATCAGCAACAAATACTGAGCGAACCCTATCCGAACTTGTAGAAATAATTTCTTCGGGACCAAATAAACCTAAACCATCTGTATTTTCGAACCAACCAATTTTATCATCGTCTTGTGAACCAAATAAAATATCAATATCTCCATCATTATCAGCATCAAAAGGACCTACAACTGTAGCTTGCTCAACAGTATTAGTCAAAATATTTTCCAAACCAAATGTTCCAGTTCCATTATTTTCTTGCCAAACAACTTGGTCTGAGCCTCTGTTTGCATATATTACATCAGGATATGTATCATTGTTTAAATCACAAACATATACCTGCCCTACAGAGCTTGCACTTGTTGATATAATATTTTCAGTTCCAAAACTTCCAGCACCATCTGTATTTTCAAACCAAACTACTTTGTTGTCTGCCCAAGACGATGATACAATATCATTATCTAAATCGTCGTCAATATCCGAAACGTAAACACAATAAGCACCATCAACACCAGTTGCTACAACATTTTCAGTACTAAAAGTTCCTGCTCCATCTGTATTTTCATACCACACAACTTGGTCGCCTACTACATCTGATGCTATTAAATCAATATCATCATCTCCATCTAAATCTGCTCCAAAAACACTTGTACAGTATATTGCTGTAGAGATAGTATTTGCTGTACTAAAAGTACCAAGACCATTAATGTTTTCAAACCAAAGAACTTGATAACCAGAACCACCGCCG
>JAYEIA010000246.1:0-1363 GCA_034659855.1 Bacteroidota bacterium | reverse complement strand
ATATATTTAAAACAAAAAACATATTTTTGCACAAACTATTTTTATGACAAACAATGAATTATTTGATGATATACGTTCATACAAGGACTCCGAAGTTGAAGCTGCACTGGCCAGACTTATTAAAAGTCCGGACTTAAAAAATCTTCTCACCAAGCTTAAAACTGAAAAGGAAATTGAAGAGGAATTTGAGGCTTTAAAATCTATAAAAACCATAGAGGATTTTCAACAAAAGCATATAGCACCTTACGCAAGGCATATACTGGACTCTACAATTGACAAGCTGACATATAGTGGGTTAAACAACATCAAACCCGGCAAAAACTACCTTTTTGTTTCTAATCACAGAGATATAATTATAGACTCTGCAGTATTGAATACAATATTCCAACAAAACAATCTGCCGACTACAGAAATTGGACTCGGTGACAACTTATTGATTTTTGATTGGATAACAGATTTGGTAAAACTCAACAAGGGCTATATTGTAAAGAGAAATATACAAGGTAAAGAAATGTTGCTGGCAGCTCTGCAGCTTTCAAAATATATTCGAAAAAAAATTGCGGAAGACCGGCAATCTGTTTGGATTGCTCAAAGACCGGGCAGAACAAAAGACGGCAACGATATAACCCAGGCGGGCTTATTAAAAATGTTAATATTGAGTAAGCGAAAAAATATACTCAAGGCACTGGATGACCTTAATATTTGTCCGGTTACGGTTTCATATGAAAATGAACCCTGTGAAATCAGTAAATTAAATGCTACTTATCTGACTCAAAATAATATTCCGTATGACAAAACACCGGAGGAAGACTTAGATGATATGGGGCGCGGACTTCTATTCAACAAAGGAAATGTACATATCAATGTTTCAAAAGAAATTAAATTTTCAGAAAAAATTTCCAAGGAAACCGGCAATGAAAATAAAACAATTGAAAATGCCGTAAAATTAATTGACGAAGCAATTTATTCCGGTTATCGCTTATTTCCAAAAAATTATGTTGCCTATGACTTATTACACCAAACCAATACATATTTTAACCAAAATAAATATTCAAAAGCAGACAAAGAGAACTTCGTATTAAAATTTGAGGAAACAGCAAAAACCTTAGACAAACCCAAACGTGATATTAAACATCTTTTTACTGAGTTATATGCCTATCCTGTAATAAATTTGGAAAAACAAAAAATATACTGATAAAGACTTGACTATCAATCAATTAAAAAATATTCAATTTATTCAATACTTGATGTAAGTTTTATCATTCGCTAAATACTTTTAGCTATCGTTATGAATTTACTAAAAGATTTATATATTTGCTCAGCATAAAAAAATTAAGTTAAGAATAATACAAAATAAGTTATG
>JAYEIA010000245.1:0-6989 GCA_034659855.1 Bacteroidota bacterium | reverse complement strand
TCCAAAATAATCGGCACCCACACGATCCATCTTATTCACAAAAGCGATACGCGGTACTTTATATTTATCGGCCTGTCTCCATACGGTTTCAGATTGCGGTTCTACACCGCCCACTGCACAAAATACAGCGATAGCTCCGTCTAATACTCTGAGTGAACGTTCTACCTCAACAGTAAAATCTACGTGACCGGGAGTATCTATTATATTTATTTTGTACTTTTCATCGTCAAAATCCCAATATGTGGTCGTTGCAGCCGACTGAATTGTTATTCCTCTTTCCTGCTCTTGCTCCATCCAATCCATTGTGGCGGCACCGTCATGAACTTCTCCTATCTTATAATTGACCCCGGTATAGTACAGAATTCTTTCTGTAACTGTCGTTTTCCCGGCATCGATATGAGCCATGATTCCAATATTTCTGGTATGTCTGAGATCTGTCCTTTTCATTACTTTGCTTATACTCTAAAGTGAGCAAATGCTTTGTTTGCATCGGCCATTCTGTGTGTTTCTTCTTTTTTTCTGAAAGCTCCGCCTTCTTCATTATATCCATCCAGAATTTCAGAGGCTAATTTTTCAGCCATTGATTTTCCTCTTCTTTTTCTTGCAAAAAGAATCATATTCTTCATTGCAACAACTTTCTTTTTATCTGAGTTTATTTCTCTCGGTACCTGAAATGTAGCTCCACCAATTCTTCGGCTTTTAACTTCAACCTGCGGGGCAATATTTTGCATAGATTTTTTCCAAATATCTAAAGCTGACTCCTCAATATTCTTTTTACGCTCATCAACAATATCTAAAGCGTTATAGAATATTTCAAAGGTCTTGTTCTTTTTCCCGTGTATCATCATATTATTTACAAATTGAGTAACTAACTCTTCTTTGTATCTTGAATCAGGGATTATCGTTCTCTTTTTTATTTTTTCTTTTCTCATAATCTAAAGAATCAGCGTTTATTTTTTTGGTTTTTTAGTTCCGTATTTAGATCTTCTTTGAGTTCGTCCGTCAACTCCTTGAGTATCCAACTGCCCGCGTACAATATGATATCTTACACCGGGTAAATCTTTAATTTTTCCTCCTCTAATCATAACAATAGAGTGCTCCTGAAGATTATGACCTTCTCCGGGGATATAGGCATTAACCTCTTTCCCGTTTGTTAATCGTACCCTTGCAACTTTTCTCATTGCAGAGTTCGGTTTTTTAGGAGTTGTGGTGTAAACTCTTACACAAACCCCGCGTCGTTGGGGGCAAGACTCCAAAGCAGGAGAATTACTTTTTTGCTTAATCCTCTTGCGACCTTTACGTATTAATTGCTGAATTGTAGGCATATATACTAAATTAAAACAGTTTATCTATTTTCGGAGGGCAAAGGTAGAATTATTTTTTATTAAAACAACAGTTCCAAGAAATAAATTCCGAATCTTTATAATATCCAATTCTTGCAAATCCTTTTCCTTTCCGGATGTTAGTAATTTGTTAAAAACATCTTTTTGAACGAAGTGGCAAATATATAACAATATTGTTATGAGACAAAAGAATAATACTATAAATTCAAAAGCTAAGCAACGGAAACGAAATAACTTCGCCTACACTATCATAATTTATTTCGTATCCGTTCTTAAAGGGATTTCTCTTTTTATCAGCAAAAATTACTATTGCACTCCACCCTCTCCATTTCTTATGCTTTGCTTCACCGGATTAGACTGAGTTTCAGCCTTGTGTGAGAAACTATACTCAGTGATTAAAATAATTATAAATATAAGGTGTTGCCGGAGGCATAAAAGACTTGAGTGTAGTTCTTGAAATTGCCGGCATAGGGAAAGACCTTTTAAATTTAAATGCCTGTTTTGATCGAATCAGATGACAAAAAATATTTAGAAAACAGCATTTTTTTTTTATATTTGTCGCTCTTGTTTAATCTTGAAATTCAGAATTTTAAATCTAATAATATAATAAAATGAAAGTTTATAACACCAATGAAATTAGGAACATTGCGATAGCAGGAAATGCAGGATCCGGAAAAACCACACTTTTGGAGGCTATGTTGTTGCGGGCTGGGAAAATAAAACGACAAGGATCTGTAGATTCAAAAAATACGGTTTCTGACTTTAAACCTGTTGAACACGAGCAAGAGAGTTCTGTATATTCTTCTGTAATGCATGCAGAGTGGGACGGCGTAAAAATAAACTTACTTGACAGCCCTGGTGCTCTTGATTTTATTGGAGGTGCAGTAAATTCGATATCAATTGCTGATACCACTTTACTGGTATTGAATACACAGAATGGTGTTGAGGTTGGTACTGAATTGCATTGGAGATTAACTGAACAGTTCAACAAACCGGTAGTTTTTGTTGCCAATCACTTGGATCACGATCAAAGTAATTTTACTAAAACGCTGGAGGATGCCAAAGCAAAATTTCACAAAAATGTAGTCGTCATTCAATATCCGGTAAATCCCGGACCTGACTTTAATGCTGTTGTGGATGTTCTGACTATGAAGATGTACACATGGTCGGGAGAAGGAGACAAACCTGAAGTTACAGATATTCCCGAAGCTGAAGCTGACAGAGCTGAAGAATTAAGAATGGAGCTTATTGAAGCCGCTGCAGAAAGTGAAGACAGTCTCATGGAGTTGTTTTTTGAAAATGAAACACTCAGCGATGATGACCTCAAGAAAGGATTGCTGGCCGGTATTTTAAAGCGAAGTTTATTTCCCGTATTCTGTACTGATGCAAAACATACCAGAGGGGCAAGTCGTGTGATGGATTTTATCAAGAATGCTCTACCCTCCCCTGACAAAGTTGAAGCCCCAAAAAATACGGACGATGAGGTTGTAGAGATCAATCCTGAAGGGCCGATATCTATTTTTGGCTTCAAAGTGAGCCATGAGGAACATTTGGGTGAAGTATTTACATTCAAGGTAATGTCCGGAACGCTTACTGAGGGACAAGACTTGATTAATGCAGAAAACTATTCCAAAGAAAGGATTTCTCAGATTTATTATGTCTCGGGTAAGAATAAAGAATCCGTAGACAAAATTGTTGCCGGTGATATCGGTGCTACAGTAAAACTTAAGTCTACAAAAGGTGAGCATACCCTTAATGAGAAAGGAACCGAGTTTAAATTCCCGGGAATCAATTATCCAAACCCAAAGTTCAGGGTTGCCGTAAAAGCTCAGAGAGAGTCTGATGAAGAAAAGATGGGTGAATCTATTCATAAGCTGAGGGATGAAGATCCGACAATAATTCTTGAATACTCAAAAGAATTAAAGCAGCTCATTGTACACGGACAAGGGGAACACCACTTGAATACAATGAAATGGCAGTTGGAAAACCTCAATAAAATTAAGATAGACTTTATTGAACCCAAAATTCCATACAGAGAAACCATTACAACGCCTGCCCAATCTTACTTTAGACATAAAAAACAGTCGGGTGGTGCCGGGCAATTTGGAGAAGTTCACCTTATTGTTGAGCCTCACGAAGAGGGTAAAGCCGAACCAAAAGACTATAAAATAGGCGGCAAAGATTACTCTATGAATGTTAGGGATACCGATGAAATTGAACTCGAATGGGGCGGTAAATTAATGTTCTACAATTGTATTGTTGGTGGTGTAATTGACAAAAATTATATGCCCGCCATTATAAAAGGCCTTATGGATAAAATGGAAAACGGTCCACTCACGGGAAGTTACGCCAGAGACATCAGAGTTTGTGTATATGACGGAAAAATGCACGATGTGGATTCGAATGAAGTCTCGTTTAAAATTGCCGGCTCTAAGGCTTTTGCAGAAGCATTTAAAACTGCAAAACCAAAAATATTGGAACCCATCTATAATATTGAAGTCATGGTTCCGAGTGACAGAATGGGTGATGTAATGAGTGACTTACAAGGTCGTAGAGCTATTATTCAGGGAATGAGCAGTACAAAAGGCTTTGAGATTATTGAAGCAAAAGTTCCTTTGGCTGAAATTACCAAATATGCCACGGCATTGAGTTCAATTTCAGGCGGGCGTGCGACTTATGAAATGGAATTTCGTGAGTATGCTCCGGTTCCCGGAGATCTTCAGCAAGAGCTTATTAAGAAACATACCGAAGAGGAAGAAGATGAAGAATAAGTCTTTTCTATATTTACTAAAAAAACACCTCATTTATTGAGGTGTTTTTTTTGTAAAAAATTTCAAATGAGCATAATCACCGGCTAAAAAAACAACTGCCTATCTTTCAGGGTATTGCCAAAATATCGGCATCTATAACTTCTCAATTATTAAAATTCGATAGGTTTAAAAAGGATAACCAATACCGAGATTAAATGTCCAGTCATCATAGCCATAATTTCTATTCAAAGGAATCCATCGTTTACCCAACTCTGCTGCCGGGTCTTTAACTTTTAAGCCAAAATCAAATCGGACGATAACTAAATCAAAATCAAGTCTGAACCCAAGTCCGGTTCCTATGGCTATCTCTTTGTAAAAATCATTAAATTGAAATATTGCGCCTTCTCGATTATCCAGTGTATTGATAGCCCAAATATTACCGGCATCAATAAAAAATGCTCCCTCTATCATCCAAAACAATTTCTTCCGATACTCAAAATTGGCTTCCAGTTTTATGTCTGCCGTCCGGTTTGGAAACAAGACGGTTTCATTCTCAGCAGAATATGACCCCGGTCCTAAGGCTCTGACCTGCCATGCTCTGATATCGTTTGCCCCTCCGGAAAAGTACTTTTCTCCGAAAGGAACAACATCCAGATTACCGTATGGGAGAACAACCCCTGAAAATAGTCGAAAAACAAACTTATTATCGGTACCGGCTATTGTTTTGTAGTATCTTAAATCAATATCTACCTTAGTGAATTGTGCAAACACATTATTATTGATGGATTTATTCGGCTCTGAGTTTTTTGACAAAAGTGACATCAAGCCAAATAGACTATTTCCGGCTATCTTGAAGTTTGTCTTAAAGAAAAAATCGTTGACGGAAGCCGGATCCAAGGAATTGTTAAAAACATAACTGTAGGATGATCCTAAAATAAAATGGTCCTCATAACTCCCTTGTAAATTGTAGGTATTTATATACTCGAGAAAACCGTCCGTGGGGTTATCTAAATCAACAAAGTCAAAAATAATCGGTTTTAATGTGTGCGAGGTGTATGATGAACCGTTCCACTTGTAGCCCAACGATAAACCGGCAACTGTTCGAGTATACTCCGGGCGTTGGAGATAGATATAATTTATTGATAATGAGGTCGCCGGGTTAAAGTTCTTTATAAACTTCTTGTAACCCGAAAATCCGACAAAACGAGGAACTGTTACTCCGGATTCAATGCCTAATTCTCTGCTGTTAAAAAACTGATCAGAAAAGGCAACAGCATCAGCGGCATAATTTGTTTGCTTTTCGAGGCTTCCGTTTATCCTGAAATTAAACAACTCAGCGCCTCTGAATATATTCCTATGGGTATAAGAGAAACTCCCGCCTGCCCCCAAATTTCCGTTCGTATTTGTTCCTTCAATCTCATATTTATAGGATTGTGACAGGTTATTGGTTATTCGTATATCACAATTTATTAGCGGGAGAGCTGCAGAATCTTTCAAATTCAAGGAATCTTTCACTTCAGTAAAATTAATATTTGCAATCTTTATTATATCCAGAGAGGTGAGGTACTTGTATGTGTCTTTAACATCCTTCAATCGGTAGAGACTGTCGTTTAATGTGTAAACACCTCGCATTATAGATCTTGGTTTTAGCTTAGATTTTCCTTTTTCATGAAAATAAAATTTATTTCCTGAGTTGCTATGGGGTTCTTGACTAAAACTGTTCAGATATTTATCTCCTTCAACAAGCGCCTTTCTTGGTTCAAACTCCGGCCTGATATGGACTTCGGATATTCTATATTTTTTATGTTTCACAGACTTGCCGCTTGTAATCGGATTGCTTACAAGTGTTATCACTTCAGCTTTATTGCCTTGGCCCAATGTATCAATTCGAAAGCTTACATATTTCTTGGTAAATTTGTAATACCCTTGATTTCTCAAAAGTCCGGCAATCCGATCTCGCTCATTTTGCATGGCTTCTACTTCCAGTCGATTACCTTTTTTAATTAGGCTTCCCTCTTTTATTATTTTTTTTATTTCCTCATCGGCATAAATGCTGTCTGTTCCTATCAGTATGGGTTTTCCGGGTTCAATATAATAAATCATTTCTACCTTTTTATTAGAAACTGCTCTCATTTTGGTTCGCACTTTGGAATAGTAATATCCTTTATTTTTCAGAAAAATTCTTATTTGACTTTTATTTCTAAACTCATCGTTTAATTTGTACAATACGGGTTTTTCTCCGATTTTATGTGTCCAGAGTGTATGTTTACAAGTTTTGGCATCAAGTTTATCTTTCTTTTCACTTAACTTTTGTCGCTTTTCTTCATACTTTTGATATTCGGGGCTGCCTTCAAGATTTTTATCCCGATAGTATCGGTAATCCTTCAGTTTATTATTCAACTTTGAAAGTTTTTCTTTATTTTTATCCGCACAGCGTTTCTCTCGTTTCTTTTCTTTCTTTTTTATTTTTTCGGGACTGTATAAATTATAGACAGCCAAGTTAAGGCGCATAAATAAAAACTTACTGTTGGGCCGGGGAATAACCAGACTTTGGATTTCACTCTCACTTATGCCCTTCAGATTTCCCTCTGAAATAATATCTATTTTATTTTTAATCAAAAGTTTTTCATTCTTATCTAAATACTTTGTAGAATTGCAAGAAAATAAGGTGATTCCTGCCAACACAATTAGAAACGGAAGTTTTATATATTTCGAAATTAAAACGTATGGATTCATTATTAAAAGTTTTAGTCTGTTCAACACTTCGTTAAATTACGAATTATTAGTTACGAATTACGAACTAAGCACGTAATAATCAACACTTTAACTTGCTCACGGCTTGTCTTGTAAGATGCTGAATATTAGGTAATTATAAAAATTTAACGAACTATTGTCT
>JAYEIA010000244.1:0-1368 GCA_034659855.1 Bacteroidota bacterium | reverse complement strand
TTGCCCCTTTCTAAAAAATTCTTGACTATCTTTTACAATTCTTTTGTATTCTTTTGTAAATTTGCTCCTTTGATAATTCACCAAACATTTTATTTCTTAAAAACATCATAATCATTCAGCAAAATGGAACAAGCAACATTAAAAAGTATTGCCAACACAATTAGAGGACTCTCCATAGACGGGGTTCAAAAAGCAAATTCAGGACACCCGGGACTTCCCATGGGAATGGCTGACACGGCTACCGTGTTGTTTAGCAAATTTCTGAAATTCAACCCTCAAAATCCGGATTGGTTTAACCGAGACCGTTTTGTTCTTTCCGGTGGGCACGGCAGTATGATGTTATACAGTTTACTACATCTTTACGGCTATGATTTAAGCATAGACGATCTAAAAAACTTCAGACAATGGCACAGCAAGACACCCGGGCATCCGGAATTGCAAGATACTCCCGGCGTAGAAACAACCACCGGCCCGCTTGGACAAGGCATTGCAAATGCAGTGGGTATGGCTTGGGCCGAATCTTTTTTGTCGGCAAAATACAATACCGAGACGAATGATATCATTGACCATAACACCTACGTTTTTGCCGGTGACGGGGACTTGCAAGAGGGCATTTCTCATGAAGCATGCTCATTCGCCGGACACAACAAACTCGGAAAACTTATTTTATTTTACGACAGCAACAACATTACTATCGACGGAAAAACTGAGCTATCCTTCTCAGAAAATGTAAAAAAACGCTTCAAATCCTACGGATGGCATGTAATAAAAGCAGATGGCCACAATTATGAGGCTATTGAAAAGGCAATAAAAAAGGCAAAGAAAAAAGATAATAAACCCTCAATCATAATCTGTAAAACAACAATAGGGCACGGAAGCCCCAACAAACAAGGAACCTCCGGTGTGCACGGCTCACCGCTTGGTGAAGATGAGGTAAAAATAACCAAAGAAAACCTGGGTATCCCAAACAAAGACTTTTATGTCTCCGAAGAAGTCTTTGCGGCGACTCAGGCCTATAAGGAAACCGGAAAAACCCTGGAAGAAGCCTGGAATAAACAGTTGGAAGACTACAGCAGAGAATCCGGCGATAAATACAAAAAATTAGAAGCTCTTATCAACAATACAGAGGCTGAAATTGACATTCCGGAATTTGAACCGGGAGACTCTCCGGCAACCCGAGCTTCATCAGGAAAAGTACTGGAAATATTGGCCAAACAAATGAACAATCTTATCGGCGGTTCTGCTGATTTAAGTCCGTCTAATAAAACAAAAGTTAAGCAGCAAACCCCGTACTCCGCAAAACAGCAATCCGGAAATTATATACACTACGGGGTAAGAGAATTTGCCATGGGCGGCATCATGAACGGC
>JAYEIA010000243.1:0-26355 GCA_034659855.1 Bacteroidota bacterium | reverse complement strand
AAGGTGGCGGAGGTTTAGGTTTGATTGATATTTCAAGAAAAATTGACAGTTCTTTAAGTGTTGAAACATATAAATATAATTCTGAATATTTTTTTTTAAGATTTAGCATTTTAGTTTCATAAAATAGTTATATTTGTAAATAAATTGTTAGAAAAGTTATGGATCCGATTAAAATAGAAGGTACAAGAAAAACTCCTGAAGTCTCTTTTAGTGCAGAAACAGGAATTATTGAAGTAGAAGGAAGATCTATTCCTGAAAATTCAATTGAATTCTATGAGCCACTCGTAGATTGGCTCGATAAATACGGCGAAACCCCAAAACAGAAAACAGAAGTTAATATTCGACTTGAATACTTTAATACAAGTTCATCAAAATGCATTCTGGATGTTTTTAAAAAATTAGAAACAATTTATAAAAACGACCAAGAGGTAATAATTAACTGGTATTACGAAGAGGATGACGAAGATATGTTGGAAGCCGGTGAGGATTATCAATCCATCTTGAAAATTCCGTTTAAAATGATTGAAATGGAAGAATAAATAAAACCTAATTTTATTTCAAAAATCCTTTGGATTAATTATTAGTTATATAGAATTCTAATTACTAAACACGTATCATCAATAAACAATTTATAAGCGTTGTTATTTTTGTATTGACCATGTTTGCATGCCAAAGGAATGATGGATTGTACAATAATATAGTTGATTCCGATCGAGGGCTTTTTCATGGGGTATCTATAAATGATTCTTTCAGCGATGTAAAAACAGCAGAGAAAAACTCAGTTTTAACACTTGAAAACGACTATACTTTGGAGTTCAAACAAGTACTTAGCAACGGTTCATTAAAGACACATTATGCATTTGATGAAATTGGTCTTTATAAAATTGAAGTACTCGTAAGTTCTGATTCTCCTGAGAAAACCAAAGAAATAGAAAACAAATTATCTGCATTTTATTCTTCCGAATTTGGAACCGGTACAATAACCCAAGATTATGAAACGTGGTTGTTTGCAGATGAAAAAATAATTCTTGAACTCAGAAAACTACAGAACAAAAAAGAAATAATTATCACCTTTGAGGCGCTGGAGTAATCAAAATAGAAACAAACAAATCAACTTCCGGTGTAAACTTCCTCGCCAAAAATAAATATCAATTTTTATCTGACTCCGGCTCAAAAGAAAAAGGATATTAACTTATTTAAATCCTGTAAACTTCAAGACTGCATATATTTATACGATATTATGCAACGGCTTGCCTTCCTGAAAAAACTAAAATTAGTTCAATTCCTGAATAATAATTTCAATTTACACAACATATATTTTAAAAAAATTGTATTTTGGTATTAAATATGCTGTCTATGTTCAAATAGTTGCAATATACATTGAACCTGCATAGAATTTTACTTGCTCTTTGTAACTTTTTTAATAGCTACCTCTATCTAATTAAGAACTGAAAAACATTGATGCAATTAAGAGGTATAATAGGAAAATCTTAGATTAATATAATCTATTTTTGAAAATTCCTGATGATATGTATTGTATTCATCCATTCAAAAAAAAAATAGTATGAAATATTATAAAACAAAAGTATTAGCTCCGGCAATTTTTTTAGCATTTATATTTTTATTTTCAACTATAAACACTCATGCACAAATATCAGATGTTTCTGAATTTCTGAATAGCGAGAATGATAAGAAAGAATATGCAAAAACATCAAAAAGTATAAGCAAAGGAAATTTATTATTCGAAGAAGCACAAAGTATAAGCAGAGCCTCAAAGAAATTCAAAAAACTTAAAAAGGCTTCAAAATATTTCAATAAAGCCTATAGAGCTCAATTTGATATTTTGGCTTCATATACCCACGAGTTTGAACATGAATCAGAGGGTGAAAAACAAAAAAAATTAAAAGAATTAAATTATTTTGCTTCTGAGAAACTCAGTCTGGCCATAGGCTATCGAAGAGAGGCAGTTGAGGCCGATAAATCACAAGCCGTATCTCTTTATCAAAAAGCACATCGGATGGATATTGAAGCTAAAGATATTCTTCTGAAAGCTTTTGGGGTGTACTATGAAAAAAGTGATTATTCAATGACTGAAGAAGATCCCTACACCATTGGAGCCGTTGAAATTAGAAAGGAATACAAACAGAAAGACTTTGCTGAAAACGGATTTAAAGTGATAGAAAAAGATGAAAACGGAACGGTATATGCTCCCGAAGATAATCTTATTGCCGAGGAGGGAAGTTCCGGTTCCGTGAACAATGATGAAGAATACTCCTACAGTGTTCAAATAGCCGCATCAAGAAAAAAATTTAATACGAATTATTTTTCACGAAAATATCCAAAATTAGGAAAAATCAATCAAGAATTTTATGTCGGGTACTACCGCTATACCTTCGGAGAATATAGTTCATACAGTACAGCCTCAGAGCAAAAGAGAAATTGCGGAGTTAAAGGAGCATTTGTTGTGGCCTATAAGAATAAAAAACGACTTAAAAATGTAAAATACGTACTTGCAAGTCCTAACGAGCAAAATTTAACCTACAATTCAAATTCTTCCGAGAATAACGAAACACAAGCGGGGGAAGAATACCGTATTCAAATTGGGATCTCCAGACTTCCGGCACACAAAAGCCAACTGTCCAAAATGAATAAAACCAACAAAAAAGTTATGGTTTGGAAATCGCCAAACTTCTATAAATATACCATAGGTAGTTTTGAAAGTTACCGAGAAGCCAAAAACTTCAAAAATGCCAATGGTTTAAAGGAAGCGTTTATTGTAAGGTATAAGAACGGATCTGAAGTTAAGTTATAACTTTCTAAGTAATGATACAATTATTTAATGGTATAATGGTGCAATAATTCAACTGATTACCAATAATATAACAATATTAAAATACGGAAAAATTGATGTAGTACTATTTAATATAAAAGTCCACTACACTTTGTATTTAAGCAAAATTCCGGCAATTCAAGTGCTCCATGATACTTGACTGTATTAAACGGTTAATAATTTGACTTTTACAAAGAGTGTATTTGCTGAATAGCAAAGTATTGTATCATTAAATAACTAAACCATTAAAAGTAAATCTCTGCACTTATTTTTCGGCATGATCAACTTTTCGCCAATTCTTGATCTTATACCCTTTGACAGAAAAGAACAGAATAAATAAATAAGCCGGAATCAAGGTCATGTAGGCAATCTGAGAATTAAAAACATCGGAAAATTTGCCCCACACCAAGGGCAATGCCGCCCCACCCGATATGGCCATAACCAATATGGCCGAGCCGGACTTCGTGTATTTTCCTAAACCATTAATTGCCAGCGGCCACACGGCAGGCCATACCAACGCATTAGCAATTCCAAGCAAGGCAATAAAAAGTACCGAGACAAAGCCCGAGGTAAATAATGCAGCTACAGTAAAAACTAAACCTAAAATTGCCGAGAGTTTTAATGCCACCTGTTGACTTATATATTTTGGTATAAATATAATGCCCGACAAATAACCGGTCAACATTCCGGCCATGGTGTATGAGGTGAAATTTTTTGAAATTTCTAAAGGAATATCTAACGATCTTCCGTACTGAATAATCGTATCTCCGGCAATGACCTCTGCACCCACATAAAAGAATAATGTAACCGCCCCGAGTATTAAAAACGGAAAAGAAAAAATATTCTTCGGTTTTATATCTTCATTACTGTTGTTCTCTTTATCTTGGTTTTCAATATGTTCTGCTTTTATGTCCGGCAAATTTGAATATCTGATAACAATTCCGCTTACAAACAAAACTATTGCCATTACAATATATGGATTGATAACTCTTTCGGCCAGTTCATTTAAAAACAACTCTTTGTCAGCCGGTAGCATATTAACTAAGTTATCAACCATAAGCTCATCACTTTCCTTTACAATAAAAAAAGCTAAAACTAAAGGAGCAATGGCTCCGGCAGTTTTATTCGCTATCCCCATAATACTTATCCGTTTAGCGGCCGATTCAATCGGGCCCAATATGGTGATATAAGGATTTATCGCCGTCTGCAAAATAGCCATACCGGTTCCCAATATGAACAGCCCGACCAAGAATACAGAATAAGTACGAGCGTAAGCCGCCGGAATAAATACCAGGGCTCCCGCAGCCATAACCCATAAGCTCACAGAAATTCCGCCCTTAAAGCCGATCTTCTTCAATATCCAAGAGGATGGTAAGGCCATAACAGTATAGCTGAAATAAAAGGCAAACGTTACAAAAAGAGCATAAAAGTCTGATAATTCACAGGCAGTTTTTAAATACGGAATCAATAGCCCGTTAAGCCAAGTAATAAAACCTAAAATAAAAAATAGTACTCCTATGATAAGGATTGGTAATATAGCTGTATTCTTTTTTTTCATAACAAATAATAAATTTTGCATGAAGATGATAATTTTTCCGATAACATGAAAAAAAGAAATCTTCCAAGATGCAACGTATTAAATAATAGAACAGCATACAGCACAAACTTGCTTCGGAAATATTTTTAAGTTACCTTTGGTGCAACTAATTTACAAATTCACATCTATGAAGAGTAACTATTTAAATTTTTAACTATCAATATTTAATAATTATGAAAAAACTCACATTATTCTCATTAGTTTTACTTTTTTCTGTGGCTGTCTTCGGACAAAAACAGCAAAAAAAAATACCGCTTAAATCTGCACAAAGCAGTTTAAAGGTATCAGACATTAAAGCAGACGGACTTATATTAGAATCTTCACTCTCGTCGGTTGTACTGACCGAGCAAGATACAAAAAAAGGGATTTTTAGTTCCTTAATGTCTGAAGGGCTCATCAAAACTTTCGATACCGGTAATCCAAATATTCCCGTAATAAGTAAGTTAATTGAAGTTCCACAAAATGCAACTGTTCATTTTGAAATTGTCAGCTTCGACGAACAAATTATCGATTTGGAAAAACACGGCATAACTTCTAAAATAATGCCGGCCCAACGTTCAGTTTCCAAAAGTGAGGATCCGGCTGATATTCCTTTCGAATACAACAAAAAAACTTATTCAACGGATAAATTCATTAATAAAAAAATTGCCGTATTTGAAGAATCAGGAACAATGCGGGCAACAAGAATAGGCCGAGTTGAACTCAGACCAATTCAGTATAATCCTGTAAAAAACCAACTTCGTATTCTGAACAAGCTTGTTGTAAAAGTTACTTTTAAAGGAGCGGACATGGCCAAAACCAATGCCCTTAAAGAAAAGTACGCTTCGTTTTATTATTCAAATATGATGCAAGGGCAACTCCTTAACTTCAACAACTCAGCAAAAGAACTGATTACTCAAACACCCGTTGAGTTTGTCATCGTTTCCGACAGAATGTTTGAAGCTCAATTAGCTCCTTTCATTGCATGGAAGCAACTTAAAGGTTTTAATGTAACCGTTGGCTATACCGATGATATAGGCACTACAACTACCGCCATAAAAACTTGGTTGCAAGCACTGTATGAGGGTACAACTCCTCCAAGCTTTATACTCTTTGTAGGAGATGTAGAACAAATACCTGCTTGGAGTGGAAGTGCCGGAAGTCACGTAACAGACCTTCGCTACTGTGAATATACCGGAGATGATTTACCGGAAGTCTATTACGGAAGATTTTCAGCTCAAACAACTGATCAATTACAACCACAAATTGATAAGACATTACTATACGAAAAAATGGAAATGTCTGACCCTTCATACCTGGAACAGACAATGCTTGTTGTTGGAGATGATTCCGGCCATGAGATGACTTGGGGTAACGGACAAATGTGGTATGCTGACAACTATTATTTCAATGTTGAAAATAATATCAACAACCAACTTTATTTGCAACCAGCTGATAACGGACAAGTTAGTGATGAAATCATTACAAATATGAATGCCGGACTTGCTTTTGCTAATTATTCGGCTCATTGTGGTTCGAACGGCTGGGGAACTCCGAGTTTTACTACCACAGACGTGCAAGGACTGACAAACAGCGAAAAATACGGATTATGGATAGGAAACTGCTGTCTGTCAGTAAAATTTGATGAAGCGGAATGTTTCGGAGAAGCAGCACTAAGACAAGCTGACGGCGGAGCAATTGGTGATATCGGCGGTTCAAACTCCACCTATTGGGACGAAGATTACTGGTGGGGTGTTGGTCTTACTAGTTCAATCGACGCCGAACCCACTTATGAAGCCAGCGGAAGAGGATCATATGACGGGACATTCCATAATTTAGCCAATGAAGCAAATGACATTTCTACGTGGATGCCTACGCAATCTCAAGTAGTCGTTGCCGGAAATATGGCTGTTGAAGAATCTGCTTCATCCAGAAAGCAGTATTACTGGGAAATATATCATCTCATGGGAGACCCTACAATAACTAACTATATCGGCGTGCCTCAAGCTATGGCAGTTACGCCTTCTCCGGCACAATTGATGTTGGGAATGACAAGCCTCAATGTGAATTCTGCACCTTATTCTTATGTTGCATTATCACAAAACGGAACCCTTGTGGCAACCGCACTTTCTGATGTAAACGGAGATGCTTTACTGGAATTTGCTTCAGAAGATATAACCGTTGGCGATGCCGACCTGGTGGTTACTTGTCAGAACAAAATACCGTCCATTGGAACAATTGGTGTTTCACCTGCCGATGAACCATACGTAGTTCTTAACTCGTACACCACTGACGTGAGCCCTGATTTCGGAAATACAGTGTCTTTAAATGTAGCACTTGAAAATGTAGCAGAAGTTGGAAGTGGCTTCGATGCCGGCTCTGTTGAAGCTGTTCTCAATATCACCGATCCATATGTTACAATTAATGACGGAACAGAAATATACGGTGACATTATAGCCGGAGAAACAGTAACCATCAATAATGCTTTTGGAATCACCATAGCAAATAATGTCCCGGATCAGTACAACTTTAGTTTTGATTTAACAATAACCGGAACAGATGCCAAATACACTTGGCCGGCAACACTAAACATGACAGCCAATGCTCCCGTTATAGAAATCGGCGACCTATTTGTTACAGGAGATGACAGTAATGACGGCACACTGGATCCGGGTGAAACTGGTGATATTAATTTCACGATAACAAATACAGGACATGCTTCAGCTGATTTTAACGGACTATTGTCTGAAAGCAATGACCCCAACAGTTATTTAACCCTTGGCGGAACAAGCGTAACCGGTGTTACACTTGCCCCTGAAGCTTCTCAGGACTTCTTATTTTCAGGAGCTGTTGCTGAAGCATCTACTCCTTTGGGATCTCCCGTAGAACTTCAACTTGATATTACAGCCGGTGCATCGGGACAATATACAGCTTCCGACAACCAAAATATCATCATCGGTATCATCCCCATTTACTATATTAGTGATGAAGGCCCCTATACCGTGTGTACCGGAACATTCTACGATACAGGCGGAGAAGCCGGAGAATACGGTTCAAGTGAAGATGAAACTTTAACATTTTTAACCCCTGACGGAGAGGACTTTGTTGTTGTCAATTTTATTGAATTTGCCACCGAAGGCGGTTTTGACTATTTGCATGTTCATGACGGCCCCGGCACAAGTTCTCCTGAAGTCACCGGAAGCCCGTTTGACGAAGACAATCCAATGACAGAACCATTTATGGGTGCCAACGGATTGACATTCCATTTTACGAGCGACGGTTCAGTAACCCGGGCAGGTTGGACAGCAGAGGTGAGTTGCTATACTGCAAATGAGCCTCCTGTTTGTGCAGAAAACCCGGTTCCTTCAAACGGTGCCGTAGATGTTTTCCCGGTCGCTCTTACTTGGGGAACTTCAATTGGAGCAACTTCTTATGAAGTTTATTTCGGAACGGATGCTGATCCGTTTACAAACACTCCCGAAACCGTAAGCTCTACAAGTTATGATATAGCAGCAGAGCCAAATACAACTTATTATTGGGCAGTATTGCCAAGCAACGATATAGGAACTGCAAGCGATTGCGAAGTTTGGACATTTACAACAGGAGCAGAGCAATATTTAATGGCAAATGCAACTGTTACAACTTGTGATGGAGTATTTTATGACTCAGGCGGAGCTGATGGAAACTATCAAAGTAATGAAGATTATACTATGACATTTCTCCCTGAAGAATCCGGAAAAATGATACAAGCTTATTTTGTTGATGGTGCAATAATTGAAGGAAGTACTAACAATCCATGGGATAAACTATATGCTCATGATGGATTAGATATTTCAGCTACTCAATTTGAAGGAAGTCCATTTTCTAACTCAGATGGAATTAATATTGGAACATTAACAGCAAGTAATCCGGATGGAGCTATTACATTTCATTTTACTTCAGACTATAGTGTTACAAAAGCGGGATGGGAAGCTGATATATCTTGTGTTGAACCCAACGGAGTTCATGAATTAAGCTCAGAAATTAAACTGATGCCTAATCCTAATACCGGTAATTTCACTATTGACTTCGGACAACAGGATGTTAAAGAAAACACTGTAGAAATATTCACCATAAGCGGACAATTGGTACACAAAGCAGTAACAACTGACAGTACGTTGAATATCAATATGAATACTGCTCAAGGAATCTACTTTGTAAGAATCAGCAACGAAAACGGAATTTATAATTCCAAAGTTATCATAGAGTAATACATGTTTTAATTAAACTTAAAAAGCCTCTCTCATCGAGAGGTTTTTTTTTGTTCTAAATGTGATTTTCTTAAAAAAAGAAGCTCCGCCAAATACATCAAAAAAATATAACAACAAATTTATGCAACCTTTTACTTATTTTATATCTGTAAAGTTAGATTACCGATGAATTATATTTTATTATGTCTCATATTACCGAGCATGACATTTTTACCAAATCAGACTTCGTCTGCTTTGATATTTGTTTTTGGGCAACTTTAAACAAATTATCAATGTAAGTCAGCAAGTTACTCTTAAATCCGTACAATTATATCATACGGTATGATAATTCATTAAAATATGTCTATATAAATAATTAAAAATAATAAAACAGACGAAGTCTGCAAATAAACAAAATCCAATGAAAAAAACTTTTCTATTATTAATTACAATCTTATTGACTCTACCATATCTTGGTTTTGGTCAGAATTATGAATTCTCAAATACAGGGAAAACTCAAGGGTTTGAACTTATTTCTCAAAAATCTACCGGAGTTAAGTTACAATACAGTGTAAAAAGTATTTCTCTTAGCGATATTGAAATCAAAGGGGAGCAAATGCAAAACATTCAACTGGCCCATGTTTTTTTACCCAACAATGAGGGTATGCCGAATCTTCCCGGAGAAAGCAAGCTAATTGCTATACCCGAAGGAGCAGTTCCGGTACTGAAAGTTCTGAATTTTGACACCGAAACCATCAAGAATGTAAATCTTGCACCGGCTCCGAAAATTCCTTTGGATACAGAACCGGACTTGGAATACAAAAAAAATTCAAAAGTTTATTCAACCAATGCACAATACCCTAAGCAGCCTGTATCAATCTCCAAAATCAGACAAATAAGAGGTGTTGATGCGGTTATGCTCGGAGTTACTCCTTTTCAGTATAACCCGGTAAGCAAAGAACTCACCGTATATAAAAATATTGAAATAGAACTCACTTTTGAAGGCGGAAAAGGATACTTCGGCGACAACAGGCTCAGAAACAGAGCATGGGAGCCAATTTTAGACGATGCTTTATTAAACTACTCGTCGCTTCCAAAAATTGATTATAACAAAAAAAATAAAAATACAAAAGATGGTGAAGCTGAATATGTTATTTTAACTTTAAATAATTCAGATTTTACTGACTGGGCAGAAACAATTGCCGAATATAGACGTAAACAAGGTATTTCTACAAGTGTCTTTACTATTTCTGATATTCCGGGCGGAAACGATGTTGCTTCTATTGAAGCTTGGGTTGATGATATGTACAATAATTGGACTACACCACCGGCAGCTGTTTTAATTCTTGCTGATTACGGCACTGGTGATGCTGGCATAACTTCACAAGAATACCCACATCCATATGAGGAAGATTATATTACAGATAATAAATATGCTGATGTTGACGGCGATGACATACCGGATATTGCTTTTGCTCGGATTACGGCAAATGACGCTTCGCAATTAGAAACTATGATTACAAAATTTATTAATTACGAAAGTTCACCTCCTACAAGTGCTGATTTTTACAATCACCCGATTTCTGCTCTTGGCTGGCAAACAGAACGTTGGTTCCAGATATGCTCTGAAGCCATAGGCGGTTTTTGGAAAAACGGACTGGGGAAAAACCCGGTTGCGATTAATAAAATATATGACGGGACACCGGGTACTACTTGGTCAACAGCTACAAATACATCTGCTGTTGTTGATTATTTCGGACCTTCAGGACTGGGCTATAT
The DNA here is from genome assembly GCA_034659855.1 of Bacteroidota bacterium. Taxonomy (GTDB): domain Bacteria; phylum Bacteroidota; class Bacteroidia; order Bacteroidales; family JAADGE01; genus JAYEIA01. The sequence goes on along the minus strand of JAYEIA010000243.1, from coordinate 15,941 downwards.
TCCCGCACAACCCAACGAATTAGGAGGCAACGAATATTGGGATTCCGGTAGTGCTACTGCTGTTACAAATGCTATTAATAATGGCTCTTTCATTCTTCAACATAGAGACCACGGAGGAGAAACCGGTTGGGGAGAGCCGAGTTATAGTAATTCAAATATTGACGATTTAACCAATACCGACCTTAGTTTTATTATGTCAATAAACTGCCTTACCGGACGCTTTGATTACGAGTCTGAAGTCTTTGCAGAAAAATTCCACAGGCACACCAATGGGGGACAAAACTCCGGGGCATTAGGAATTATTGCTGCATCGCAAGTATCCTATTCCTTTGTGAATGATACCTATGTTTGGGGGGCTTACGATAATATGTGGCCGGAATTTATGCCGGACAATACGGCTAACCCGGAAAGCCGATTTATTTATCCTGCATTTGCCAATGTAGCAGGTAAAAATTTCTTGTACCAATCAAGTTGGCCTTATAATACAAGCGACAAACAAATAACATACAGGCTGTTTCACCACCACGGCGATCCATACTTGAATGTATATTCTGAAGTACCGGAAAATTTAACGGTGAATTGCCCAAGTACTCAAACTTTCGGCAATCTTACGATTGACATTGCGGCTGACAACGGAGCAACAATAGCCGTTACATACTTTGACACGAACGACAGTGAAACTAAAATACTGGGAACAGCTCTAAGTACAGGAGGCACTACAAGTATTAATTTAGCTTCATGCCCTACACCGGGGACAAATATGTTGGTTACAATTACTAAACAAAATTATTTCAGATACACTCAAGATGTTATGGTAATAGCTCCATCAGGACCATATGACGTGGTACAAAATGTATTGATAAATGACGGGGGCAATCATCAAGCGGAATACGGAGAATCATTTGATTTTGACATAACGGTTGAAAATGTTGGTGTAGAAACATCAAGTAATGTTCAAGTAAGTCTTACGACAACAGATCCTAATGTAGTTTCTTTAACTAACGCAACAAATGTAAGCTTTGGCAGTATTGCAACAGACGGTACAGCGACAAGCACAGGACAATTCTCAACAGAAATAGCAAACGATGTTACAGACCAACACAACATTCAGTTTACTGTAACAATTTCTGATGACTACACCAAATCGGTGTATGAATCAACCTTCTCCATTACTGTAAATGCTCCGGCATTGACCATAGGCGGAATTAGTATTGACGATACCGGCAGCGGAAACAGTGACGGAATACTTGATGCGGGAGAAACTGCTGATTTATTAATTGAGACTTCAAATGAAGGCCATGCCGATGTTACTAATGTTATTGGTACCATTGCTTCTTCAAGCCCTTATTTAACATTAAACTCAGATATTACAACTCCTTCAAGTTTAAATATCGGGCAAACCGGAAACTTTATATTCAATGTAACTGCAGATGCAGGTACCGATACAGGAACTCCTGCTGATATTGACTATTCGGTAACTGCCGGAGTAGAGGACCAATACACTGCTGCTGAAACAAAAGAAATTGTTATCGGAGAAATTCCGGTATTCAATATTTCTGAAGGTGGTAACGTCAGTACTTGTGTCGGCTTATTTTACGACTCAGGAGGAGAAACCGGAGAATACCAAAATAACGAAAATTATACCATGACTATTTATCCGGCCACTTCAGGAAATATGATTGAGGCCGTATTTACAATGTTTGACGTTGAAAGTCAAAGCTCATGCAATTATGACGCACTGCATATTTATGACGGGACTAATACTTCAGCCACAGAAATTGATGTGTACTGCGGAACAACTTCTCCCGGCACCATTACAGCAACAAATGATGACGGAGCATTAACTTTCATGTTTACCTCTGACGGCAGTGTAACTAAAGCGGGTTGGGAAGCCGAAATCAGTTGCTACTCCGTTGACAGTCCCTCAGGCGAATTAACCGGAGGCAATCCAATCATTTGTAACGAATCTTCAACCGGAACACTAACATTGACCAATAACACAGCAACTGTTACCTCCTGGGAAAAACGTTTAGACGGCGGAAACTGGATAACTATTGCCAATACTTCAAATACCTTTTCTGAAATTGTTACACAAGCCGGCATATGGGAATACAGAGTAAACCTGGACAATGGAACATATTATTCCAATATTGTTGAAATTACAGTGGACGAATTGCCGGCAGCCGGCACGGCAACTACAAGCAATGATGTCATATGTTCCGAAGCCGATTTTGACTTGAGTTTAGATAGCTATACAGGTAGTTTGATTTGGCAAATATCTGAAGATGAAACAGAATGGATTGATATTGAGGACGGAGAAACTTCTCCATATACAATTTCAGGTCTTAATTCGAATGCTTATTTCCGTGCGAAAGTGTATAACGGAACTTGTAACGATGTATTCTCAAACAGCGTATTTGTAACAGTAAACGAAAATGCTGACGGTGGCTATGCAACTGTAGATAATAATAATATCTGTGCCGGTTCTTCCGTATTATTCTCATTGCTTAGTTATACCGGTGCCATTCAGTGGCAATCATCGGTTGATGAAATAGACTGGAATAATATTTCGGGTGCCAATACCTCCTCCTTTGAAACGGAAGCTTTAACGGAGACTACTTCATTCAGAGCATTGGTAACAACCGAATATTGCGGAGATGACCACTCAAATATCATTATGATAGATGTGTATAATGCTCCGATCTCTGATTTCACAATTGACTCATCAAATGAACCGGAAATTCTGTTCATCAATAACTCTCAAAATGCTGACAGTTATTCTTGGGATTTTGGTGACGACAGCGGAAGCTCCACAGACGAAAGTCCGCTATACACGTATACAGAAAATGGTAACTTTACTGTAGTCCTGACAGCATCAAGTCTTTGGTGTGAGGACAACATCTCTGTACAGGAAGTTAGTATCTCTACAGTTGGGCTAACCGACCTGTCTGAATTGGGAATTACAATTCACCCAAACCCGACTCAAGGATTACTCTATATCAACTTTGACGCAGATACTCAAGAACAAGAATTCACCTTGATTGATATTAGCGGAAGAGAACTCATGAACAGAAACAGTTCAAGCAGTTTCTCCATTAATTTAAGTTCATATGCCGCCGGCGTTTATTTCTTAAAAATAGATTCAGGTGCTCAAACTGTTACAAAACAAATTATTGTCAAATAACAGTCACCCTATATTTACAAAAAAGGCTTCCGGAAGGAAGCCTTTTTTTTAAGTACGGTACAGGATTTCCTTAATCATTGAAATCTATATATTTAACTTTAGCCTGCAAAGTCACCTTGCCTCTGAAATAATTTTGGTCTAAACTGTAGCAAACATCAAATGTTCCTCGTTTTACTATTTCCTTGTAATAATCGCCCATTGAAAAAGCGATACCGGGCAATTCCACACCGGCTTCGTTTTTCATTCCTAATTTAAGATGTGCATTGGATTGGCCGATAGTTGAAGTTGTTCCGGAATTTTTTACTTTATGCGACAAAAACACGGGAGTCATATTTCCCGGGCCAAAAGGTGCAAACTGATTCATAATCCTGAAAAACTTCGGAGTTATCTCCCCAAAATCTATAGCTGTGTCGACAAATACCACCGGTTCTCGTTGCTCTTCCGTTATATGCTCGCTAACGTATTTCTCAAAGCATTCTGAAAATTCCTCAATATTTTCAATTTTCATAGTCAAACCGGCAGCATATTTATGACCGCCGAAGTTCTTGAGCAGATGAGAGCAGGAATTAATGGCAGCATACAAATCAAAACCTTTCACCGACCGGGCAGAACCGGTCGCAAACCCATTGGACTCGGTAAGTATAATTGTAGGCCGGTAGTATGTTTCAATAAGCCGTGAGGCTACAATTCCGATTACTCCTTTATGCCAGTCCGATTTATACAGCACAGTGGACAATTTGTTTTTCATGGGCTCACTATTACCCATTATATTAATGGCTTCATTAGTAATTTCTTGATCCAGCGCTCTACGTTCTTTGTTGGCTTGTTCAATTTCTTGAGCTTTAATTTTTGCTTGCTTCGGGTCAGTTTCAATTAACAGATTAACGGCCAAATCAGCCAATCGAACACGACCGGCAGCATTTATTCTCGGCCCGATTTTAAAAACACAGTCCGTAATAGTTAGGGTTCTCCCGACAGCATGAGCTACTTTTAATATAGCCTTCATGCCTATATTGGGTTCAGTATTCAGCTGCTTTAGCCCGTAATAAGCCAATATTCGGTTTTCCCCGGTTATGGGGACAATATCAGCTGCAATACTGACGGCCAAAAAATCCATAAATTTTGTGAGTGCAGTAAACGGAAGATTATTCCGTTGAGCAAAAGCTTGCATAAATTTAAATCCTACACCGCAACCGGAAAGCTCTTTATAGGGATAATTGCAATCTTCTCTTTTGGGGTCGAGTACAGCTGTTGCATCCGGGATGGTCTCTCCAGGGGTATGGTGATCACAAATTACAAAGTCAATAGATTTTGTTTTGGCGTACTCCATCTGCTCTACCGCTTTAATGCCGCAATCAAGAGCTATAACCAGAGTGCATCCATTTTCGGCGGCATAATCGATGCCCTGCTTTGATATTCCGTAGCCTTCTTTATATCGGTTCGGGATATAAAAATCAAGATTTGGATGATATTGTCTCAGGTAAGAAAAAACCAGAGCCACTGAAGTTGTTCCGTCCACATCATAATCTCCGTAAACCAGAATTTTCTCATTCTCGGCATAGGCCTTGTTTAACCGTTCAACCGCCTTATCCATATCTTTCATAAGAAACGGTTCATGCAGCATGTCCAGAGTAGGTCTGAAAAAATCTTTAGCTTCCTTATAGTTTGTGATTTGACGTTGAGATAATAAATTGGCAATGACACGACTAACCCCTAATTCCTCTTGCAGCCGCTCAATAACTTCTGAATCCCCGTCATCTTTTATACTTATACGCTTTCGTTGCATCTGTGTATTCCTGCTTTAACCCGAATTTGGGCTATTTTATTTTATAAATTTATCGTTACAATAGTAATTCAATCAATATTTTATACTGCTTTATATTAAAAGTTTATGAATAAAGTGGGTGAATAATGTTTTTCACCCCCTTCGCTGTATCATAAGCCTTATAATAATTTATAATTCTTTTCGTAAATATAGTAATCGGAAAAACGCTCCGCACTAATCTGAGAAATCAAATAAAATCATATCCTATTCACTGATATTAAACGCATCAATAATTTCAAAGGTCTCGGGATTTTTTACAATTACATCGATTTTCATTCCCTCAACTTGAAATAAAACTAAGGCTGTTTGAGTCGAAAAAACTTCTACGGCATCACTCCACGGAGGTGTGATATCATGAACATAATAGGGCGCACCGGCCGACCCGTTATTAATTTGCCAAATATTTCTTGTTCTGACTATCTTTTCAAACCCGTAATTTTCAGGATGAATGGGTGTTCCGGGTTCAATATTTAACCTGTTGTAATTATGCTCGTCACCGGTCAATATGGCTCGTACTTTAGAACTTTGATTGACCAAAATATCCAGATATTGATCTCTTCGCTCAATAATGCCATATTTGACAGCTTTCCCGGCTATCACCGGACGGAATTTATTATCTCCGTCGTACCACATATCATCACTTACATGAGCACTATTAGGGAAAGTAGGTGTATGCTGAGTTACAAAAATATGGTCAACCGTTTTATCTTTTTCAAAATCAGAGATCGTATTTTTCAACCATTCCAGTTGTTTATCCATAATATAGCCGTGCAAATTGCCTCCGGTTCCGGAATCGAAACTCAAAGAAGGTACATAAAAATAATTCGAATTTAAAACAATCATGGCTACGTTGTCGTAGGTATAATAAAAAACCGTTTCGGCATAAGGCGGAAAATCGGTCTTGTCGGGGTTTGGGTCATATACTGCACCATCCTCACTGTGGGGGCCATTAACCGGATTTATAAAATTATCGGCAAATAAAGCCGACGATGATTTGGTTTCAAAATCCCAATCCGGAACCATGGCTTTCCAATGCCTTTCATCATCAAAAAATATTTTTCCTATTGCTTCGTGATTTCCCGGGGCGACCACAATCGGCATTTTGTGAGAAAACGGCTCTACAGATCGTCTCCAGTTGGCATATTGCAAATTCATATCACCTTCCGAATTTGAATAACCTGAAATAAGATCTCCGGTAAATTGCATAAAAGCAGCATTTTCGGCATTTGCCAATGCGGCTATTCTCTTCATTACATAATAATTAACGCCGTAGAAACTGCGCTCGCCTCCTCCTTTGCCCTCCCTGGAATCACTGGCATAGGCGAAAGTAAATGGCTTTCTGCTTCCTGATTTTGGACTTGTTTTAAAAGAAAGTTCTCGAATAAATTCTCCGACTTTAACTTTATAATTATATTTAGTGGAGGGTTTTAGTCCGGAAATCACATATTCATGCCGGCGAGTTTTCTCGCCCATATACATCACTTTATTGTCAACCGTCAGGCTACTGTTCTCCGGTTCCCTTGTCCGAAACCACACGGTGGCATATTTATCTCGGATATCAGCCACAAAGGGCCCTTCCTCAATGGTCGGGGCTTCGGAAAAGACACTGTCTTTGTAATAAAAAGATACTATTCCGTCGTAAATCATCTGCCCTTTTTTGTCGGTAACTCTAAAGCCCAAGGTACCATATCCGTTGCTCTCCCAGTTGCTCATATCGTAGATTCCGGAGAGTCGTTTTTTTATATCTATGGCTGTTTTTCCCTTTTTAATATCGGAAGTTCTTTTATAAAAAACCGGCGAAGGATATTTTGAATCCTTGTAATTTATTAAACCATAATACAGTATTCCCTCAAAATCGGATAAACCGAAATCCAGCACTATTCCGCGACTATTTCCGGAAATTGCACCTCTGAATTTATCCAATGAATATTTGGATTGTTCTTCTCCGCTATAGTATTTCTCATTGTTTTTTTCATAATATAATGAGCCGCTTTCATCGTATTTTATATTTGAATATACTGCCGGAACTTGCGAATAAGACGCATAGCCTACGAATATAAAAAGTATTAATCCGAATATTGTATTTTTCTTCATATATAAGTCTTTATAGTTTTTCTTTCCAATTTATTTATAGTCCACCTCTATCAGCTTAGATTTGTTTTTCAAATCTGACTTAATTTCATCCAACAAATGTAACGAATTTTCTTTCTTCAACTTTGCTTTTATATTTTCTTTTTGATTCTTATAGGACTTTGCTATTTCGGCAGCATATTTAATTCGACGCTCTCTTAAATTATTCAACTCTTCATTGGAAAATCTTGATTTCATATCCTGCAATAAAGGTTGAACTATGCACTCGCATTTAATTATATCCGTTTCACTCATATCCGTATTACAATACAAGTTCGACAAATCCTCCAGAGTATATTCAGTCAAAACTTCGGCAAACTTGATATCTTCGTTTGCATTGCCGAATACAACAAATAAATAAATGCCCAATGCAGCTATTCCTACAACAACAGCCGCCACTTTAATTGCATTTTTGGCAACCAGTTTAACTAATATAATAAGTAATACAACAGCAATTAGGCCCACAACCCAAATTGATAAATCCATAGTTATGTTTGTTTAGTTAAAAATTAGAAAAAAGACTTCTGTTCGGTAAAAGTATAAAACAAAACTGTAGGTAACGAAATTTTATTTAATTTCCCTGACAGATAGTTCGAGACAAAAACAACCCAAAATCGAAAGAGAAAAAATAGCAGCAGCTCTATTATTAAACCTGAACGAGAAATTTTCCGGAAAGATTATGCTCAAATCAAAATTCTAAGCCTACTTTATGAATTTGATTTAAAACTATTTAATATATTTGCAAAAAATCACACAGAATGAAAAAAGACAGTAAAGACAGCAGACACAAATATTTAATTCGTTTAAATAAGTATCTTTCTAATGCCGGTATAGCCTCAAGAAGAAAAGCTGATAAGCTCATTGAAAAAGGAATGGTAGAAGTAAACGGAGAAGTTGTAACTGAACTGGGGTTTAAAGTTCACCCCAACGATGACATTTTTTTTAAAGGCCAAAAAATCTCACAAGAAAAGCATGTTTACTTGCTGATGAACAAACCAAAGAACACAATCACGACCACCAGAGATGATTCCGGCAGAAAAACTGTACTTGATCTTTTACACCATAAAGTCAAACAACAGGTTTACCCCGTAGGACGCTTAGACAGAGATACAACCGGAGTTCTTTTGATTACCAATGACGGAAAATTAACACAACGTCTCACCCATCCGTCATACAATAAAAAAAAGGTCTACCATGTATTTCTTGATAAAGATCTGACAAAAGCCGACATGGAGAAATTAGCCGAAGGAATTGACCCGGGTGACGGGAATATGTTTTTTGATCATGTTGCCTACCCCAACCTTTCAGACAAATCTGAGGTTGGTGTTGAAATCCATTCCGGACGTAACCGAATTGTAAGAAGAATGTTTGAGTTTCTGGAATACAAAGTTGAAAGGCTCGACCGTGTTTTCTTTGCCGGACTGACCAAAGAAGGTCTGGGCAGAGGAAAATGGAGATACCTCACTGAGCATGAAGTTCGGCGACTGAAAGGCAATAAATTTAAATAGTGATTAACCGACCTTAGATATTATCAGTGAAAGACTGAGAATTAATACAGAGGGAGGAGTTTTCAGGAAATATGTTAAATCCCCTTTACTACAACAGTAGTTCTTTACAGCTTGAACCAACAATATTTTATTAAAAAAGGGCAAAACACAATGTTTTGCCCTTTTTAATAAAACTATTTATTGTCTTATTTCTCAAGAATTTTCGCTTCCACTCTACGATTAAGTTGACGCCCGTTGGCAGTAACATTATCTGCTCTGGGTTCTTCCTCTCCGTATCCCTTCGCAATAATTTGGGCTAAATTTACTCCTTTTTCTGTGATGTAATTTACAACAGATTGTGCTCTCTTTTGTGAAAGTTGTTGATTGAATCTGGCAGAACCTCGACTGTCGGTATGTCCCGAAATCTCAATTTTTAAACGAGGATATAGTTTGATTATTTTTATCAATCGGTCGAGCTCAATGAAAGATTCCGGACGAAGCTTTGATTTTCCGCTGTCAAAAAAGACATTATTCAATACAATTTTAGCTCCGACTCCCATGGGTTGCAACTGAATATCTTTATGAATCACTTCATGAATAGAGGTGTCTGCGATGACAAAATTCTCAGAGTGGAAAAAATAATCCTGGGCTCCGGCCGTCAAGGCATAATCTTTTCCCGGGGGCAAGGTAACGGTATATTTACCGGTTGCACCATATGATGTTACTACTTTTTGAACTTTACCCGTAGCGTTATCTACCAATTCGAGCTGAGCTTCAATAGGCTTTCCGGAATAGGCATCAGTAATAATTCCGGTAACTTTCGAGAGCTGAACAACTTTAATATTTACGGGTTTTTCAATTTCTGTTTCGCTTACCGGCTCCATGAGATATGCTAACTGTTCATCGGCTTCGGATGCTGTTACATCTGTTGGTTTTTCGGGGCCGAGAAAAACGACCTCATATAAATCTAAATCGCCGTAATTATCTTCCTGAACTGAGCCGTAATATCCGAATTTTTCATTTTCGGTGAGCATAAAAAACACATCATCGTAGGGAGTATTTATCGGATAGCCGATGTTCTCCGGTTCAGACCAAGTTCCGTCATCATTTCTTGTGGTTTTAAACACATCATAACCTCCCATGGTATTGTGCCCTTTGGAGCTGAAATATAAGGTTTTGCCGTCATTTGAAATTTCTACGGTTTCCTCATCATACTTTGTATTTACTGTCGTACCGAGATTTTGCGGTTTTTGCCATTTTCTTTTGTCTTGAGTTTTCATACTGACCCAAATATCTGTACCTCCGATACTTCCTTTTCTGTCGGAAATAAAGAACATGAAAAGTGAATCGGGAGTTACTGACACAGAACTCTCTCGGTCATGTTTTTCATCAATTTTTCTTATTTTTTCGGCTTTTTCCCAAATTTCGCCGGTAAAAGTCATATAAAATAAATCTCCGGCGCCTTTATGCCCGCGATAAATACAGAGTTCTTTTCCGTTATTTGATACATCAACTACGGCGTCATTGTGTTTCGTATTCAATGGTGCTTCAGGATGTTCAGCGGCTTGCCAACTGCCGTTTTTATATTCCGATCGGTAAACATCTTCCATATACATGGCATTCATCGGACTTCTTTTTCCGCCCAAAGTACTTTCTCTTCTGGATGTAAAATAGAGTAATGAATCTTGAAAGAAGAAGACGGAACTGTACTCCGGAGCAGCTGTATTTATGCCTTCTCCCAAATTATCGATAAAACACCTCACCGGCTTTTTCTTTAGTTCAAGGGCATTTTTACATTCATCAATTCTCTTATCAACTTTCATTTTTACTTTTTGAAGCTTACGCTCATCCAATGATTCCAGATAGTCATTAAAATCATCTACGGCATCGTCAAATTCATAGATATACATGGCTGCAAGTCCTCGTTGATAAAGGATATCTTCAGCCAGGTCTTCTTTTATAAAATAAGCATTATCAATAAATTCATAGGCCTTAGATTTCTCTCCCGTATTTAGATAACAAACCCCGATAAGATAGTTAAGTGCTGCATTATCTTCATTGTATTCAAAGGCTTGGTTGTACAATTCTAGAGCCATTTGATAGGTTCCTCGCTTATCGGCTCGGTATTTTCGATTTCCTTTTCGGATATTTTTCATAGCCTCTTTCAGACCATCTTCCGTAATTTCAAAATCTGCCTTTTTCACTCTCACAAACTCCTGTGCAGAAGTAGTGGAAAAGAAGAAAAAGAGGGTAAAAATGCTGATGAATATTTTCGATATTTTCATGATAATATAGATTTCCTATTATATATTTTTAGTTTACTTACAATCTCTGAATAAATCAGCATCTTCAATGCCGAGCTCTGCTGCCTTAGTCCAATCTTCACAAGCTTCATCAAATTTTCTTAAGTTTTCGTATGCTGTTCCTCGGTTTGCATATGCCTGAGCGTATTCTTTGTCGGCCTCAACGGCTTTTGTAAAGTGTTTTATTGACTTTTTATAATTTTTCCTTTTCAGCTCAATCATCCCCATATTATTAAATGCCTGTGCATAGGTCGATTGTTGATTCACCGCTTTTTTATAATCAGACATGGCTGCTTTAAACAATTTTTCTACTTCTTTGGCTTGTTCCTCAAAATCCAGTTCAATGGCTTTGCTATACTTAGCTATCCCACGGTTAAAGTAAACAACGGGATATTCTGCTTTTATCTCCAGAGCCTTGGAATAAGCTTCGATGGCTCCGTCATAATTTTTCATTTCCTTAAGGACTCCTCCTAAATTACTGTAAGAAAATGCCATTGAGGGATTTATCTTAACCGCTTTCCTGTAATCAAGTTCTGCTCCCACATAATCTTTCTTCATTCTTTTGGCCGAGCCTCTGTCGTGATAGGCATAAGCATAGCCGGTATCTTTTTGAATGGATTTTGTGAAGTTTTCAATAGACGAATCGTAGTCCTTTTTTTGATAATAAACTAATCCGGTATAATATTCGAGATTGGCTTTTTTATATCCTTTTTCACCGGCGAGTTTAAAATCGGTTAAAGCTTCATCATATTTCTCGGTATTGACATAAGCAAACCCACGGGCAAAATAAGATTTATTCAAATCCGGAATTAAAGCTACCGCTTGAGTAAAATCCGAAATTGCTGCTGAATAATCCCGCAACTCATTTTTTACTGCCCCCCTGTTGTAGTATGCTTTCCCAAAATTAGCCCTGTAGGCAATGGCTTTAGAAAACTCATCCAAAGCTCCCGGATAGTTTTGTTCGGCATATGCCCTTACTCCTCTGTTGTATGCCAACTCCGCTTCTTGGTCATCGGCCACTATTCTGGTATCTGAGGTATCCGGCTGGGCGTAGACGGCGAATGCAAAAAGTAACAGTATTGATAAAGAAATTATACTTTTCATAAGTTTTTGTTTATTTTTAGACTTTATAGCATTTTAAGAATACAAATTTAATAAAATTTATTATCATTTATCGAAATAACTGAAAAACTCAATGAAAAATCAATTTCATTACATTGACTTGTCCTATATTCTTGAAGCTTCCTCCAAGCCGGAGTTTGTAAAAAAAATTCTTTCTGTCTTCGACCGGGAATTCTCCGAACTCAAAAATGACATTCAAAGTCAAGTAAAAACGAAAGACTATGAAAGTTTAAAAAAAACCATGCATAAAGCAAAATCATCGGTGCTGATAACCTCTGTAAAGAATGGGAGAGAAACGATTATGGAAGCAGAAAACCTATTGAAAGCCGGTAAAGAAAAAGACCAATGGCTACCGGTTCTTGAAAAATTTTATAAACTTTGTGAACAGGCAAACCAAGAATTTAAACTTGTACTGGATGATTTAAACTCAAAATTAATATAAAAAATATGCCGTTCCCCTACTCCTATACAAATAATATTGAAATTCTGAATCATCCGATTTCAAATATTGACCCTAAAAAATATGCGGGTACCTTGGCCGGATTGTTTTCCAAATTAGGTGACGATGTTGAACTTATTGATGAATATAAGCTGTCGCTTTCGACGACCAACAGTTTATTCAAGCAAGCCTATAAAGTAGATATCCGAGTAAAACGCCGAGACTCTGAAGTAGATATTGAATATGAAATAAATCTGGATGCTTTACTGCGACTGAGTTTAATTATTCTTACGGCGTCGGCATTTTTTTTGTTTCTGTCGGTTACTGAATTTTTTATTTACGGAAGTCTTACTGTTGCTGCATTTTATGGTATCAATCTGTTTTTTATTAACACCTATATCCAAAATAAGATTGAACAATTTACCGGAAAAAATAATCACGACAATCAAGAAAGCGCCGATTTGGAAAAAAATCAAAGGGAATGGGAAAATGACCCGTATAAGTGTACCGCTTGTGGCTCTGACCTAACAGACTTTGACCTCTATTGTCCGGATTGCGGGATTAAAGTTAAGCAAAACCAATACTCTGTTCCTATAAATTTAACAAAATATCAAGACAAAACCGTTCGCTATCAATATAAGGTTAAGGAACGGAAACAAAAAAAAGAGGACTCCTGAGAAACGTTGTATGCAAATTTCAAGATATCTTCTCCGTCACGTTGTTAAAATTCGGTAACTCCGAAGATTTCTGTTTTTCTGTTTATTTCAAATAAGACTTTGAACGAAACGATTTTCTAAGCTGTGGTTTTAAAAACTCAATCGAAAAGATACGTGCAAAAGCAATTCCCAATATAGCTCCCAACATGGCTCCGCCCAAAATATCAAGCGGATAATGAACACCCAAATAAATCCTGCTGTATGAAACGACGGCTGCCCACAACAAAATTAATCCGGCATATATATTATTACGAAAAATAATAGCAGAAAACACGGCATAAGAAAACACATTGGTCGCATGAGAAGAGACAAAGCCGTATTTTCCGCCGGGCATATCCGGAACATGAACACCGGCAGAAATTTCAGGATTGAAACAGGGGCGTAATCGTTCAAAAACCTCTTTAAATAGATGTACCGAACTCTGGTCTGCCGCTGTTACCAAGCCAATAAATCCCAAAAACAAAAAAAATGCACTTTTAGGTTTATATCTGTAAAATAAAAACCCCACCGTTGCAACATATAAAGGAACCCAGGTATATTTTGCCGTAATAATCAACATTACCTGATCCCAAAACGGGTTATGAATTCCGTTAAGGGTTAAAAATAAATTAATATCGGCCGTAATTAATATTTCGAGCATTGCAACGGGGTATTAAGTAATCATGCAAAATTAATTATTCATGGCTTTCCATATCATATCTTTGAGTTCTATCAAACCGGTCTGAGCCACAGAAGAAATAAACACATGCGGCAAATCGGGCAATTCTTCTTTGGTTGCCTCTATAAGTTCCTCGTCCAGCATATCGGATTTTGTAATCGCCAATATTCGTTGTTTGTCGAGTAATTCCGGATTGTATTTTTCCAATTCCAAAAGCAATGTTTTATATTGTTCGGCAATATCCATCACCTCAGCAGGCACCATAAACAATAATACAGAGTTCCTTTCGATATGTCGTAAAAACTGATGACCTAAACCTTTTCCCTCTGATGCTCCTTCAATAATTCCGGGTATATCGGCCATGACGAAAGATTGCTCATCTCGGTATTTTATCATACCCAAATTTGGAGTAAGCGTGGTAAACTCGTAGTTGGCTATTTTTGGCTTTGCCGCCGAAACAACCGACAGCAACGTAGATTTTCCCGCATTGGGAAAGCCGACCAAACCAACATCGGCCAATACTTTCAGTTCCAGTATACGCGTTGACTCTTCGGCTTTTTCACCGGGCTGTGCATAACGGGGAGTTCGATTGGTGGGAGATTTAAAGTTTGTATTTCCCAAACCGCCGCGACCGCCTTTGTTCAATGTGTGCTCCTGACCGTGTTCCGTAATCTCAAACAATATTTGGCCCGACTCGGAATCTTTGGCAACAGTTCCGAGGGGTACATCCAAATAGACATCCTCTCCGTCGGCACCGGTTTTATTGGCTCCTTGCCCCTGCCCTCCGTTTTCGGCAAAAATATGCTTTCGGTATCTTAAATGCAAAAGTGTCCAACGGTTGGTGGTTCCGCGCAGAATAATATGTCCTCCTCTGCCGCCGTTGCCTCCGTCGGGGCCGCCCTTGGGCGTGGTTCTGTCTCGATAAAAATGCACCGAGCCCTGTCCTCCTTTTCCGGAGCGGCAATGAATAATTACGTGGTCTATAAAATTAGCTTGTGGCAAATTGTTTGTTTTAAATTATGACTAAAAAGTTTTTATGAATTTAGTTTAAAAAGAATAAAGGTTGTAAAGCTGTAAAGTTAATAGATTGAAAATCAAGGATTAAAACATTTTATGATTTTGCTTCAAATAATTAATTATGAATAACTTAACTTTATTAACTTTCAACTTTATAACTTTTTAGACTACACTCTTTCATTATTAAAAGCACTTAAATATTCTCTGATTAACTTCCTCAATTTCTCCGACAGCCGGAATATTCCGACACTTATCATTTTTCTTGTATCGCTTAATAATCGGAGCGGTTTTGGACCGGTATAATTTAATTCTGTTTTCGATGATGTCGGGGGTGTCGTCCGCTCTGCTTTCCGTTTTGGCTCGCTTTATTAATCTGCTTTTCAGTTCTTCCTCGGGTGCTTCCAACAAAACCATTAATTCTATCTCCGACTCTCTTTTTTTCAGCATCTTATCAAGAGCTTTTGCCTGTGCAAGCGTTCGCGGGAATCCGTCATAAATAAACCCGGCAGTCCGGGGGTTATCCTCTAATTTTTTTTCTATGATCTGCAAAACCAAACTATCGGGAGCAAAATTTCCTCCCTCCATATTCCTTTCGGCTTCTATGCCCAATTCTGTTTGTTGAGTTATTTCTGCTCTTAATAAAATGCCGGTGGACAGGTGCATATATCCAAATTCTTTCTCCAACAGCCTCGCCTGAGTTGTTTTCCCGGCACCGGGAGCCCCAAACATTAGTATGTGTTTCATTTAATTTATTCAATTTTGCGACAAAGATAGACTTATTTGTACAGAAAATTGAGATATTGAAAAAAACTTATAGCTTGAATTGCTAAACCGCATCCGAAAAATCTTAATTATTAATTCTACTTTACGAAGTTTGTAAAACGCTCTGAAAGAGCAGTTAATTAACGGAAATGTGTTGGCGGCGGTGGTTTTTTGCTTGTTTTTTACGAGCGAAGCGTAGTAAAAACAAGCAAAAAATGACTGACGACCAACCCAATGTTAAAGGGTTTCTTTCTTTTTTATTTATCATTCGATAGATTTTGCATATTTATTATCCATT